>JAYRRJ010000076.1:0-7031 GCA_041910135.1 Candidatus Levyibacteriota bacterium | reverse complement strand
TGTATATAAATACCTTCATCTTTTAGATCCTGCCTTAAATTAGAAAGAGAAACCGAAAATCTACCCTTCGCCTCCTCCAAGGGACTATCCGGTTCAACAAGCTTTAGCCAATCATCGCTAAGTAGAGCATCCGCACGCGAATAATGCCCAAGAAGTACAGAGATTATTTCTCTTCTTTTTTTAGTAAGTTTTAAAGAATTTATCTTATTGGCGATACGATCAGGCTTCTCATTTCCCGGCATTCCTATCATGTCATTGGACAATTCACTCTTCCCCAGCAAAGCCGAATTTGGCAATCCTATAATTTCATCATCCTCCCCTGCATATAATCCCAATCTATATGCCGAATTTGCACCGGCTCTCCTCGTTATAATATCTACCCCTACACCTCTTAGAACCGGTCGCGTGGAATTTATTGCCGATGAAAGTTTTGGTCTCTCCCCATTCTCATCGGGCTGAGGATAAACTGCTAATTGAAGAGCTTTATTGGGATATTCGGTCTCGGGTGTAAGGGAATTTAGGAGCGCCTCAACGAGAATTCTTCGTGAACCTTTCAATTTGAGTCCGGAAAGTCGTTCTACAATTGCTCCTCGCAGCATAGCTACCTCATCACTAGTGTTTCCCACACCGGGCAAACGCAGCGCATCCGTTCCCTCCGGCAAGTACTCCCTTAAAGGAGCCAGTGCTTGAGAATAATCCGTTATAGTAAGGTATCCGTTCTCTAAAAGCTGTTGTAAAGTCTGAGCCCGCTCTACTGCTTTCGTCCGTATCAAATCCCGAGTTGCCTCCAACCGCATTTCCGCTTCAGGAATTTTGACCGCAGCATATGTATCACACACCATTTCGCGATAAATTCCAACGTCCATGATTGCTACCGTTTTTGCGGTTCCTTCAAGCGTGTAAGCGTTTTTGTGAGGAACGGGAAAGAGATTCGCCCCGTTGTTTTCAATTATCGTATTCATCACGTCAAGGCCACGAGTGATACTGGCTTCTCGCTTGCTTAATTTTTCAAGAGAAAGTGTTGGTAGTTCTGCCGGCATAAGACGTAATGAGAATTATTGCTGACTATCTCTTTTTTGTAGCGCATCCATAAGGGTATTTCTTATTTGTTCGCGTCCTATTCCAAATGACTCTTCAACGTCGATAAGGCGCTTTGCTTCTCCCAAAACAAGTCTCACCAATTCCCTTTCTCCGTCTTCAAGCCCCTCGGTCGTCTCCCACCACTTGAGCCTTTTTAACTCCTCTTCATGGGCAACTATCGGTTTTTCTTTGGGGGTTTTTGGAGCTTTTGGTTTTTCTTCGAATTCCTCATCGAGCCTTGCTTCCCGTGCCTGGGCAGCACGCCTACTCTGGGCTCTTACTTCTGCCGCCCTCTGCCTTTCAAATTCCCAGGAACGGCTAATTCCGTCTATCACCTCCAATACCTCACGCGCTTTCATCCCGGGTTTTAAGTGCGGTCTCAAATCCCCCGCCATTCTCTCAACCTGCGTAGGAGATAAACCTTTATCCAAAACCCAATTGATAAGCGCCCGCTGGATAGGATAATTGGCTTTCCCCGGAAATGCTTCGGATGCTTCCCTCAAATGTGATTCAAGAATAAATGAATGTTCATCCCCTTTTTCTACTTTGGGGCGGACAAGATGTACGAGCCGTGGGTCCGACTGTTCGATTGTCGAAAGACTTACCCATAATTCATCGGTTGTCATTTGCCAATTCCGTGCCTGTCCGTTCACCCATTCTCTGAGCTTTACCATATCCCTACTTCCTATGGCTTTTCCATCTATAGATTCGCTTTTAAATACTGTTGCCGTCACGGCCTCCGAAAGTCCTATACCCATCTCTGACCACGGAGTCATCTCGTAAAGTTCTTGCATCCACATGGCAAGCCGCCCAAATTTTACGGACTTGACCGAATTGGCCGATAATATCCTTTTATTAAGAAGTTCCACATAGCTCCATCCGTACATAACAAATGCCTCGATAGACTCTTTACCGGCAGCCTTCATCCCTGAAGAGCGATGGAATCCGTCGGCTATTTGATACGAAAGCTCGCCATCTATCATCGTTGCTCTGACGAGTATCGGCATCAGTTGCTGTTCTCGAATGATGTCCGCTGCAAGCTCAGAGGCGTGGACAGGGTCTATAACTGGTGTTTCGGTTATGACATTTGCAAGGGGAATCATCTCAAGTCTTCGTGCCCGCTCACCGCTTGCAACAATATCAATTGAGGCTCTATCATCATGGATTGTCGGAATCGGGGCAAATTCCACCATGCCGGGGATGGCTGTGTCGGGGTTAAATCCATTAATAACAACTTCAGGCATGACGGAAGTGTAAATCTAACTTCACAAAAAATCAAGATGAACTTAAAACTCTCTATCTAAAAGCTATCTCAACCCAAAACAATCACTCACAAAAGAAGTTTTAATACTATTCCAAGTATTGTTCCGAGAAGAAAGCTTATGAAATTGTTCCACTTCAAAAACCTGCTCATAACAATTGTTGTAGCAAAAACGATGACCGTCCCTGACCCATTGAGAGCCGTACTTCCAAGTTGTGCTATCGCCGTAAAGATAAGCCCAATTGAAACGGCAGTTAAGCCCACGACAAAATGCCTCACAAAAGAAATATGCTGAAGTCTTTTGTATCCATGAACAAGAGGGATGACCAAAAAGCACGGAATTGATACAACGATTACCGAAAGTAAAGCCCCAACCATTCCATGAGTCAAGTAGCCGATTGCCGGGACATACAAATTGAAAAGTCCGGGAGTTACCCTCGCAACCGCAAAAACGTACAACAATTGCTGAGTGTCCAGAACGTGTCTTTGCACGACCAAAATCTGGTTAAAAATCGGGAACATCACCAAAGCATTGCCAAAAGTTATCAACGTATAGAAAAAGAAAATCCCCAAAAGCTCAAAAAGTCCCATTCTTGTCCCTCCTTATGACGGTTATAATAAGAGCTGCCAAAATCCCGCCGGCGGTAAGCACCAAAGACGGGTCCAGTTTGAAGAAAAATGAAGCAGTAAAAGAGCAAAGCGCAAATGAAATCAAAAGCGGGGATTTTATGACGTCCTTCGCAAGTCCCAAAACGCCGACGACAATAAGCCCCAAGGCCGCGGGCAAAACGCTCGCATTTACAAAGCTGAAAATATCCGAATTCCTCAGCCAAAAATACAGCATACAAAGAACCATGGTCAAAGAAAATCCGGGAATGGTAAGCGCGGTAATAGCAACTATTGAACCCATTAGTCCTTTGTATTTATTCCCAAAAGCAACAGCAATAGCTCCAATTGTCCCGCCCGGAACTATTTTTGCTATTGCGTAGGTTGTGAGAAATTCTTCTTTACCGATAAGCTTTTTCTTCTCGACTAGCTCCTCCTGAAGCGACGCAAGGACCCCAAGTCCGCCGCCAAAAGCGCACCCGATTTTAATGAACATGATGAATATCTCCCGGTATCCTACTCTTGCCATCCCACAATTATATCAACCAATTTTTCCTATTTCGGAAAACTTGCCGGTCTGCTCATTCAATTTTGCAGTTCAAGGAAGCGCAATTCATAAATTTGCCATTTTCAGAATTTTTGCAATTATAGTGCTCTTTCATCGCCGATTGTTGGTCTGAACTTGAGATTTTTTTGGAACGAACGACCCTTGTGGTGAAAAAGGACAGGCGAATACATGGAATGTATGAGTCCGTTTTTCAGTGAATGAAGAAAAAATCGAACGTTCAAGTCAACTCCTCGGCGAGAGCTTTTGAATACTTTTCTCGGCAGAAAAGTATCAAGAAATAAAATTTAGCAGAGGCACTCGAGCACCAACTCTTCCCTGAGGAATAAAGAAAGGCACTATTCTTTATACCACTCACTTTTCAAAAGCCCATAATACTTGTGGTCTACGAACCTATCGTTCAACCATTCTGATTGCCGGATAATTCCTTCTTGCCGAAAACCCAACCTTTCAGGGATTGCGCAACTTTTGTCATTTCCTACAGCGCAACTTATCTCAACCCTATTTAAGTCTAATTTCTCAAACCCATAATCAATCACCAATTTGCACGCAGTGGTCATAACTCCTTTTCCCTGCGTTTCTTCATCAAGCCAATATCCTATCGTTGCCTTTTTATTTGCATAATTTATATAGTGATACCCTATTACTCCAACAAGTTCCCCTTCCGACCAAATTCCAAAATGAATACCGCTTTTATCTGTCTGCTGTTTTAAAGCCATCATAACAAACTCTTTCGTATCATCCTCTGTCTTTGTCTTATCAACCCATGGCAGCCATTCCCGGATGTAAGTTCTGTTTTTATCGGTTAATTCAAAAAGCGCTGGAACATTTTCAAGCACAAGCGGAATCAGCTCTATTTCATTATCTCTTAAAACAATATTTTCCATATTGAAATTATACCCCCTGTATTTACTTTTTTTACGACATTTAAACTCGTCGGTCTGCGCGATTAGTTTTGTATCCAAAACCGGAAGTCAAACTTTATCTTATAGTTTTAATTTGAACCTAAAGTTTGGTATAATCCTCCTAGTCTTCTCAAAGGAGAAAAGCTTTGTCCAAGGTCTACGTCGGGATCCGAAGGTCGGATCTGGACCCACAAGTCACGGTTGACGGCCAAAAGCTGTTCAACTACGACAGGTTCTCGGAGGGTCACGAGTGGGGATATGAAGGCTCAGGACCAGCCGCCCTTGCCCTCTCCATCCTCAGCGACCATCGGGGGCTTTGGCCACACGAGCTGACCGATGACGAGCGGGAGCCCATCGAGGCTCTGAGCAGACGGTTCAAGCAAGACGTCGTGTCGGAATTGCCCCGCGCGGGCTTCCGTCTCACGGCCGAGGAGATCGACAATTGGTTGGCGCACCAGACCCCATAGCCGGGTCTGCCATGTCAGCTTACGTCCGGCCGAAAGGCCATTTCCGCCCTCCGCGGCCAAAATCCGCGGGGGGCTTTTCCACACTGAATCTTTAACATCTTATTTTGGTTTTGCAATTCAAGGAAACGCACCCGAATTTTCCTGTTTAAACATGCCGGTCTGCGCGGGTCTATGAGAAATGAAATGAAACGAACAGTGCCTTTAGGCAAAAGGTGGAAAGGCGCAGTATGTAATACTAAGTCCGGCACCTTTCGTGAGTGAAATTGAGTTTCGAATAGTGGGAGCGCAGTTTGGCAGAGGCTTTGGACACTTTCTCCGGCAAGAAAGTGTCATAAAATCATATCTCCCAATCCAATTGATACTCCGGTATTCCAACCGACTTTCCATATTCCTGCGCTTCACGGTTTTGCCCTGTATCACTTCTATCGATTTTGAAAACTTTCCCGGGGTAAATTACATAATGGAATTTGTCGTTTTTAAAGTCCGCATACCACGGATGGTCGTGCGAATTATCAATGTGACGGCTTAACCACTCTGCCCACATATCCGCATCCTCTTCTTCAATTTCAACCGTATGCAATATCCAGGCTTTTACCCACGGGGTATTATGCCGTGGTGTCACTTCTTCAATTCTTGTGCGGGTAATATGGAGTTTGTCCAAGATATCCTGGTCCGTAAGACTTTCCTGAATGATAACCCCTGTGTACATAGAAAAAGTATACCAAATTTCTGAAAATGATATTCCAAAACCGGAAGTCAAATTTTATCTTATAGTTTGATTTTGAACCTAACATTTGCTATAATCCTCCCAATCTGACTTAGGAGTGTAGCTTGTCCGGTAAGATTTACGTGGGCACCCGCGACGGTGCCTGGGTTGAAGAAGTCAAGGTCAATGGCCAAAAACTCTTCAACTACGACCAGTACGGCGACCCGGATAACGGGTTCGAGTGGGGATATGGAGGAGCCGGGCCTTACGCCCTGGCACTTTCAATCCTCTGCGATCACCTCGGTCTTGCACCGGGCGTGAACCCAGACACACATAGGGATCAACTGTATCCGTATGTGCAGTACTTCAAAGAGGAGGTCATCGCCGGATTCCCGCACAACGCGGGATTCACGCTCACAAGTGAGCAGATAGCCGAATGGCTAGCGGGGAAAAGGTCCGAAAGCAGGACCCAGACGTCGCGCCAGTAAGACGCATTCGCCCTTCGGAGCCGCAAGGCTCCGGGGGGCATTTTCCCACCCGCAAATTTTAATGAGAAAGAATTCGACGCAATAGTCACCTCTATCAAAGGATTTTGGTAAAGAAATTTGGAATTTGCGGACCAGTCCCGTCACTACTCCCTGGATTCTGCACTTGCCGCGACTTTTCTATACGCCAAATCTAAAAATTCCTTGCACTAAATATATCAAATTAGTACAATTCGCCTCAAATGATAAAGGCGGGACCAGTTCGCTTTTTTTATATTACTTTTCGCAATCTATTAGCAGAGCTGAATCATAATGATACACACTGCTTAATATCCTGAGCATACTGATCTGTACATTTTCCCAAACATATTCCATAGTTTTCCGACACACCCCCTGGACCGTTTAGACATTCTCCATATTTATCTGAATTATTTTCGATACCTGCATTACTCCCTGTATATGCCCATGCACAAACCCCACTATCCTTATCTGATTGCAATTTACAACTTGAGCTACATGTATTACTTTTTATTTTCTGTGTGTCCATACAGATTTTGTATGCACCAGATTTTGAATTATCCAAGTTGCATTGGTCCCCTGAACTTGTATAGTATGCGTACCCGTAAGCATTGTTCCAGCAATAGTAATTATTTCCCGGGGTTTGTTGTACTGGATACTTTACTTGTCCGCCCTGGTCTCTTGTACATTGTGATTTGTCTTGATAAAAAATCCATTTGTCGCCGATTTGGCAACATGTGGAATTATTGCATTCACTCTGCTTTAGAGGCTTAGTACCTCCTCCGCATTTATCGCTTATATTGCACAATACTGGCGGATCCGGATCCTTTGTTGGATAAACTTTCTGTGTGTATTTCTGAATTGGTGTTGGAATCGTAGTAGGTTCAGGAGATGCCGTCACCATCTGCAACTCGATTGTGGGGATGGGTGCAGGATCA
>JAYRRJ010000075.1:0-2243 GCA_041910135.1 Candidatus Levyibacteriota bacterium | reverse complement strand
ATATTGGTATGAAAGGGCAGGTTAAAACAACAAAATATACAGGAGAAGAAAGAGTTCACTCGGATGGGGGCGGTTTGTTCAAAAAGTTCTTCGAAAGTGCAAAAAAACCTCAATTATTCAACACTGAAACAATAAAATCCGCAAATAAAGCAGTCGCAAGTGAGGCAAAAACGGAATTCAATGTCGTCTTAAATCAAATTTTCGGTGTCGAGCTATCCGCGGGCAAATCCGTTTCGCTTTCTGAAAAGAAAGGATCCTCCGACGAAAAGAAGCAGGAAAAAGCAGTTGTAACAGCAGAATATCAGCAATATTTTTCTGAATTTAAAAGAAACACCGAAAGTAAAAGAACAAATGAAGACACCGTTGTTATCCGCCAACAGCTTGAAATGATATTGGCAGAACTTCGAAAACTCAAAGACTCATCTGACGAACTGGAAACGGTATTTAAAGATGTTGTCATTGATGAGGTGCCGGAAAAGCCCGGAATTTACCACCTCACCTTTTATGAGGGATTTCTAAAACTCGTTATGAAAATGCGGGACAAAGTCGAAGACGGAGTCATATACGCGAAGCTTTTCAAGAGCCGCAAACAGGAACGAAGCTATCACGCTATGGCAAAAAAAGGCGGCACAAGCTTTACCATGCATCAAGACCGGGCAGTTGCAACTCAAACGGGCTAGAACTATAATTTAGATATGAATAAAAACTTTTCCTACATGCATTTTCTTAACCTTATTAAGGGTTAGAAATTGTGTGGGAGAAAAGTCTTTGGAATGCCTCCCACAAGATGGGAGGTTTTTTATTGGAAAAATATGAAAACTTTAGAAAGAACAATTTATATTCCGGTTATAATTTCGGAGAACGAAAGACCGAAATGGGATCCGTTCCAGTTCAATGATACGGTTGATTCTGAATGGGGATTTGGCGGAGCTGTAGAGCTGATAAGTGGTGTTTCCGAGTATACATCTCCTTTTTCGGATGAAAATGCGCTTGAGGCTGTACGGGGAGAGCTTGACACAATAATGGCAGTTGAAACAAATACTGACATCTCTTTTTCGAACGGAGTTTCTGAATATGAAGGACTTTTAGGAGAAGGCGATGTTGAAACCGGCGTCTCGGACGGTGAAATAGGCGGGCAAGAAACAGAGGGTTTTGAGGGGGAAAATGACGGTTCGGGTGAAGGAGATGAATAAACTCTTGACAATAAACTGACTCGTTTATAAAATAGCTTATTAATATGAAATTATCTGTTCTTCACATTACTTGCATGCTCCTTCTAGGAGTGTAGTAGTGTGGGGGAATAGTAGATAATTTTTACAAACCTCCCACAAGACGGGAGGTTTTTTTGTGGCTAAAATATGAATAAAGAGCAGACGGGAGAGCAATTGGTAACAACCGTATACAGCAACTATTGGCAGCGGGAGAAGGTTCATGGCCCCGACGAAGCCAGAACCTCGTTAGCCAGGAGAGTGCGTCCTGTACTTACAGCACTGGAGACAACCGATTTCGTTCTCGACCTTGGCGCAGGGAGACAAGCCATGGAAAGGCAAATAATGAGGAATTGGAGAAAGCAAATTGATTGCAATTTTGTAACTTTTGACATTGCGGAACTGAAAGCTTCTCAACTTCTTAGAAGAAGTAGCGTTATGCCGATAAGAGGAAGCGGGGCCCATTTGCCTTTTCGAAATGGAGTATTTTCAGCTGCAATTTCCAGTATGGGATTGGAACTAATGCCTACTGAGGCGATTCCTGAATTGGCAAGGGTGCTTAAATCGGGAGCCAGCGCTCATCTGAATGTTTTGCATCCATCAATAAGCTCATGGAAAAGAGATGACCTTCTCAAGCCGACTCAATATGCACGCAAGAACGACAAAATGTACTCAGACTTCTGGGGTCATTATGCCCGGGAAAACAATGTTTTTGGGAAAGGAGATGCTATCATCGAAGATGTTTTGCAGGAGTTCGGTTTTGATATAGAGAGAATAGAGACCGTTCGTTCGCACAACACTTCTTGGATAGAGATAGATGCTACGCGTAATGATATTTTATACGGTGGCGGAGTAAGCGAATTTGTTAGTAATATTGACGGAATAGATGCTTTGCAGGTAAATGAACCGTTTTTCCTCTTGGGAGAAGCATTAAGCATTGCAGAACGTGAAAATCGCAGATTGGATGGGATTGACAATATGAATGCTTGAACACACGAAAAATTAGGTGTCTTCTCTCTTGACGTCTGACGAATT
>JAYRRJ010000074.1:0-2798 GCA_041910135.1 Candidatus Levyibacteriota bacterium | reverse complement strand
GTTCTGACAAAAGAGAGAGCGTTTTTTGGCTGGGACAATATTGGTTGGCTCCATACATATGATCTCCGATTTCTTTCTTTCAAAAAGCTTGCCAATGGGTATTTTGACAATGTAATGATTTCATCCGAATTTGATCGCGCGAGTCAAATTCGTGAAAACTTCTCAAATATCGATGAATTTTTTACGGAAAGCAAGACAAAGATAGCCAATGACACGGTTCAGTACAAAACACGAGAGCAATTGAATCGAGAGCGCGACGAATTTCGGAATTTTGTAAGCGGAATAAAAGCCTTCAAACCGCCGGTGTTGATGCGACCGATTTTTAATCAAATTTCAGGAGAAGATCCCAATATTACAACCATTCGCAAATATTATTGGCTAATTGCGAGTGGAAAATTGAACGAGGCTTATGCTATGTATTCTCAAAAGCCTGCCGATTTTACCAAATACCAGGAATGGTACAAAGATGCCATGAAGGCGGATCCGCGCGATTTCAAAAAAACAGACGGTGCGACGTATGAGTTTTATGTCGATTATCAAGAGCATAACACTGTAGCCACTCTGTATCATGTGACGATGCAAGTAACTAACGGTCAACTAAAAACCATCGCTTCGGAAGAAATAACCAGCAAAATTGTGTCTTCTGGATCACATACTGCTTTCGTGAAAAGTATTGGAGATCAGAATTACATGGTGCTCACCGAAAATGGAAGCGAACTTATTATCGATAAAGCGGGGAATGATTTTGAAAAACAAAATGTCGGTCGAGTGAAAATATTCAGCGATCCCGAGTTTTCTCCGAGCGGGAGGTATTTGAAATATGTTGCGTATGGTTGGGAATGGTCAGGAACATCTATTTATGATGTAACAAAAAAGAGGCAAGTAGCAAATATGGATGGACCGGAAACATTTGGCTTTACTGGAGAGGATACGTATGCGTATGGCTGTATGTCTCCAGGCATGGGCGGTGGAACAGGGGTTGTCTTTTCTTTGTCAGATGGTAAAAAAGTTTTTGATATTCATGATCAAGAAGGATCTGATCAATATAACAATTTCGATTGCGAGTATGTCAGTGATAAAAAATACATAACCTTTACTCTCAAGCAGGATATGGGCAATAGTCCGGATGTTAAACCAATACCCGACAAGATTCTCACATTTCATCTCAAAGATTGAGCTATAACATCACTTTGCACATGCAAATTTGCACAAGTTCGAAAATGTGGTTCAAGAAAGGGGAAATATAATGTTTCTGAACTGGAAAATTTTTGCTTTTCATTGACAGTGAGCATTTTTATATGAAAATTGCTATGAAAAAAGTGATTTTCTTTTTATTATTTTGGTTGTTTTTAACGAACATTTTTGCTCTTCTGGTTTTAAACCGGTTGAATTTGAAAGGCGATACGGCTTACATTTGGATTGATCCGTTCAAAACGATTCAAGAACAATCATGGGATCTTGTTGCCGTTCATTCGCGTTGGGATTCTTTCTTTTATATCGATATTGCAGAAAATGGCTATCATCTCATTCCTGGCAATACTCTTTCAAATATTGTTTTCTTTCCGCTTTATCCATTTTTAATCCGCGCAATTTCACCTTTGTTTCTGGGGGATTTTGTTTTTTCCGGTTGGTTTATCAGTATTCTTTCATTGGTTGGATCCGTTATTGTTTTTTACAAATTGCTGAGAGAATTTCATCCAACCATAGATCCCGAAACACCAATATTTTATTTGTTGATTTTTCCTACAGCCTTTTTTCTTAATGCCGTTTACACGGAGTCACTTTTTCTATTCCTTTCGTTGCTAACCTTCTACTACGCACTTAAGGGTCGTTTCGAAATTGCCGGAATTTTTGGACTTCTTGCCGCGCTTACTCGTGTTACGGGAATTTTATTGTTTATTCCACTTCTTTGGGAATTTTGGAAAAGGCATGGGGTACGCAGAATATTGAGTTTATCCTTCCTACCCTTGCTTCTTATCCCGTTCGGTACTTTTTTGTTTTTTCTGTATCATTATTTTGCTTTCGGCGATTTTTTCCTTTTTCTTGAAGTGGAGAGTGCGTGGGGTCGGGCGTTTCAATTTAACAAAGATCATTTTTTGTTCTTTTCTCATCCCGCAGTTATCAATTTTTTTCTTGATGTCGCTTTTGCCGGTTTCGCGCTTTTTACAGCTTATCATGTATTCAGACAGAAATGGGTTTCGTATGGGCTGTATATCCTTGCAACGCTTGGTGTCGCGTTGAGTACGGGAACTTTTATGTCGATCGGACGATATATTTTGGTTCTTTTTCCGATGTATATCATGCTTGCAACTATCAAAAATCATCACTTTGAAAAGATGTATACTTTCGGTTCTTTGCTCCTTTTTGCGCTCAATGTTACACTCTTTGTGAACTGGTATTGGGCTGGTTAATATTTTCGACAGGGATCCATCGTCTCTTCCGGAAAGGACGAAGCGGAATTTGACAAAAATATCAAAGACGCCATCCTTACTGCTTTTGAAGTACCCTCTTCTTACGCGAAAGATGCGAAAATATTCAGCGTGAAAAGCAATCACTCCCAAAACGAATATGCCCTCGCGTAAGTAACTGCCGGACAACTTCAAACGAACAAAATTTGCCCGAGCCCCCGAAAGGCTCGGGTTTGAAATAGGCACGAAATTTTCTTTGACTTTGCGGGAAATACCCAATAGAATAGGGGAGTATTGACTTTTGAAATGCCTATGCTTACGGAACTTTTTGCCAAAATTTTCGGGTCGAATGAGCGTGTGATTGCCAAGTTGCGACCGATGGTCGAACGG
>JAYRRJ010000073.1:0-2856 GCA_041910135.1 Candidatus Levyibacteriota bacterium | reverse complement strand
TATACGGGTTTTTTCATCGGAAAAAGACTCAAGAAGTTGGGGGTAAAACTTGTTTTGGGTACCGAGAACATAGAGTACATGCTCTATTATGATTATGCAAAAAATCTCAAGAAATTTTACCTCAAGCCATTCGTATATTATCAGGCAAAACGGTTAAAAAAAGAAGAGCTTGATATGGTAAGAAATGCTGACGCGGTGACGACAATTACAAAACAGGAGGCAGACATTTTGGAGAGCATTACTACTGTTAAAAGCCGTATAGTCGCAAACGGAATAGAACCCGAAACGTACTCGTACGCCCTACAAAAAGAACTGAAAAATAATTTGCTTTTTGTCGGAAATTTTATGTACTTTCCCAATATTGATGCGATGGATTTTTTCTATAAGAATGTATTTCCGAAGTTGGATAAAAAACTAACTCTTATCGTCATAGGAAAGAAAGTGAAGGAAAAATTTAATTTTTCGGATAAGCGGATAGTCTGTAAAGACTTTGTAGAAAATATAATCGATGAATATAGAAACGCCGATGTTCTTGTTTTTCCTATCAGAATCGGGGGAGGAACTAACTTTAAAGTTCTTGAGGCAATGGCTTTGGGTGTTACCATCGTTGCGCAGCCTGATAGACTTTCGGGGTTGAATGTTGCCCCTGAGGAACATTTCCTTGCGGCAACAACGGCCGAGGAATATGTCAAGCAAATCGAACGGATATATAATGACAGTGCACTTCGTAAAAAACTTTCTCTTGCTGCAAGAAAAGTAATAGAGGAACGGTATGTATGGGAACAAATCGGTAAAGAACTATTGAAAGTTTGGGAAAAAGTTTAGAGCTCTAAAGATGAAAAAAATTGACGTATCGATTATTGTTGTGACATATAACTCACAAGACACGATTGTTGGTTGTGTCAACTCGGTTCTTGATAGCGTAAAGTCGCATTCTTTTGAAATTATCATTTCCGATAATAGTCAGAATTTGGATACCGAAAAAGTGGTGGAGGAGAAATTTGGAAAGAATGAGAACGTGATATTTATTCACAACAGTCAGAATTTGGGTTTTTCAAAGGGTAATAATGTAGGGGTGAAAAAAGCGCAGGGGAACTATGTTTTGTTTTTGAATCCCGACACGAAAGTGTATGAGCATACAATAGACGGGATGATAGAATTCATGAGAGAACACCCCGAATGTGGGGCGTCTACGTGTTTTGTAAAATTGCCCAATGGAGAGCTGGATGACTCTTCTCACAGAGGATTTCCGACCCCTTGGCGGTCATTGTCATATTTTTCCGGGCTATCAAAACTTTTTCCGAAAAGCAAATTATTTGGAGGATATAACCTTTCGTATCTTGATACAAAAAAAACGCATGAAATTGAATCACTGGCCGGTTCTTTTATGCTTATGCCTTATGCAGTAGGTGAAAAACTCGGGTGGTGGGATGAGGACTACTTTTTCTACGGTGAGGATATAGACTTTTGTTATCGGCTTATAAAAGCGGGATACAAAATCTATTTTGTCGCAGAATATGAAGCGCTTCACATGAAAGGAATTTCAAGCGGGATAAAAAAAGTTTCAAAAAATGTAACGAAAGCAAGCTCCGAAACAAAAAAATTTGCAACCTACCACAGATTCCGGGCAATGGAGATATTTTATGACAAACATTACAAAAATAAATACCCAAAAATCATGAATATTTTGGTAAAGATGGGAATAAAAACAAGAAAAATGACGACACGAATATGAGTAAAAAAATCGGAATCGACGCACGCCTTTGGTATGAGAGTGGGGTTGGGCGATACATAAGAAATTTGGTAAAAGGGTTGGATGAGAAAAATATTAAAGACATCGATTTTACTATCTTTTTAAGCTCCAAAGCACACGAACTCGTGAATTTTGAAAGCCGGAATTTTACGAAAGTGAAGAGTGATATTCCCTGGCATACCTTATCCGAGCAAATACGCTTTAAGAAAGAGCTTGACAGGCTGAATTTAGACCTGGTGCATTTTCCCTACTTTTCATACCCCGTTTTTTACAGAAAACCGTTTGTCATAACAATTCACGATCTTATAATCGATCATTACCCGACGGGTGTCTCAAGCTCGCTCCCACTCCCTTTTTACTATGCAAAGCATTTCGCGTATAAAAAAATCATCAAATCCGCAGTCAAAAAATCGAAAAAAATTATCGTCCCCTCCCATGCAACGAAGGACGAACTTGTTTCACACTACAAGGCAAAAGACTCCAAAATCGAGGTCATATATGAGGGATTTGATCCTTTGATTTCGGAAAATTCGGTAAAGGAAAAACTTATTAGTGACAACTATATTTTATATGTTGGAAATGCGTACCCGCATAAAAATTTGGGGAATCTTTTGAAAGCGTACGCACTAATCCGGGAGAAAACGGACGTCGAATTGATATGCGTCGGCCGCGACGACTTTTTTTACAAAAGGCTTGAGAAAGGGCAGGAGGGAGTACATTTCCTTCATGGTATTGATGATTCAACCCTTTTTAGCTATTATACGAATGCTCGACTTTTAGTAGTTCCTTCCTTGATGGAAGGATTTGGCCTTCCCTTACTGGAGGCGATGAGCCTTTCCTGCCCCGTTGTTAGCTCCGATACTCCTGCCCTTCGTGAAGTCGGAGGAGACGGTGCATTCTATGTTGAAGCAAAAAATCCTGATGAAATTGCAGGCGCAGTTGAGAAGGTATTGGCTGACAAGACACTTCAGGCAGGTTTGAGAAAAAAAGGATTGGCGCGAAGCACACAATTCTCTTGGGAGAAGTGCATCGATAAGACACTTGAGGTTTATGAAAGTAGCATTGGTGTATGACAGGGTTAATAAAATCGGCGGGGCAGAACG
>JAYRRJ010000072.1:0-3705 GCA_041910135.1 Candidatus Levyibacteriota bacterium | reverse complement strand
TAAGAAATTTAGTATTTCCAGATCATCTTGCTGTTGAACATTTGTGGACCATCAAAACCCTTACTGTTTCAAATTTCTTTATACCCTTGGTAGTAGAAATAGGAATTTTGATAGGACTCTTATTATTGGGATTTTATTTATATGCAAAAAAGAAAAAATTATTTCCCTCTTATATTTTCTTTTTCATATGGTTACTTGTTGGTATGGGAATGTATTCTCAAATTGTGCCTCTCGACTACACAGTTGCCGATAGATGGATGTATTTTCCGCTGGCAGGAATAGTGGGGCTTTTGGGAGTAGGGGTTTCAACTATAAAAATCAATAAAAAGTATTTTTCCTATCTTGGCGTGGCATCTTTTATTGTCATTGCAGCGCTGTCAATTCGCACAATGTATCGAAATACTGACTGGCATGACGCTATGACACTTTTTACAACTGATAGCAAAATCAACAATAATTATGATATTCAAAATAATATTGGGTCTGAATATTTCAATAAAGGCGAGTATCAACAGGCTCTAAAGCATTTTAAGGCATCAGAGAAAATGCTTCCTTACGAAGTAAACACCTACAATATTGGAATAACGTATCATGTGTTACAAAATGTAGAAAATGCAAAGGAAGCTTATCTTAAAGTCATCAACCAAAAGCATTTTTTGATAGACCGACAGTATCGGTATGTGTCGTATATAAAGCTTGCGGAAGTTCTATCGTATAGCTCCAAGCCAACTCCGGAGTCTCTTGAAATTATCAAAAAAGGCACCGTCGACTATTCTAATGCCGGACTTTTATGGGCGGCGCTTTCGTATAACTATCGTGTGCTTGGGATAGAAAATGAAGAGTCAAAAAAAGCTGTTGAGAATGCATATAAGTACTTGCCACAAGACAAAGTTCCTGCTTTTGAAAAACTTATGAAGCAATAAAAGAATGTGGGAAGGTCGGGGTTATTACCCGATTAAGGGCGCAGAAGTGCGCACCATCCTTCCCAACGTTGGGACAAATTTCACTGCGGGTGAGAGCCGGTCTTACCGACCTGTGGACTGGGCCACCGATCGTGAGACGGCAGGAATACCATCGTTCTTGTTAGGCGAGAAGCCTTGCGATCTGGCGTCCTTGGCGGCCGCCTTACGCTGCTCATCGGCCCTGCGAGTTTCCGTGCGCCGTGCGCGCGCAGACTTAGCAGGCATCGAATATCTCTCCCAAACTCATGCACGACCTCCAGGCTGTGCTTGGCGGAAGCGCTTCGCGAAGTTATTTTGGCGCTTACGCGCCTCATATTCTTCGAAAGTCATCACTTCCAGGACGGTGCCGCGTTCCGCGGCTGGTCTGCGACTTCGCCGTTCTGCTCTCCGAGCTCGACGCTCGGCAAGAGTCAAAGGCTGAGTCATAGGACCTCTCCTTTCAAGTTCCGCAGTGAACTTTGTAAAATCAGAAAAGAACCTCCCCCAACCTCCGTGCACGCACGAGAAGTATGGATTTAGTTCTTACTAATTTTGATTTTACACCTAAGGTGTTTCATTGCAATACGCGGTATGCTATGTTTAAATTGAGGTTATGAAATTCCACAGAAGTGTTTTGCCAAATGGCGTGAGAGTAATTATTGTTCCCGTTCTGGGTGTTGAGTCAGCAACCACTCTTGTCATGTATGGAGCAGGAAGCAGGTATGAGGAGAAAAAGCTCAATGGCATTTCTCACTTTCTTGAGCACATGGCTTTTAAGGGAACCACAAATAGACCTTCGGCTCGAGAAATCTCAGGACTCATCGATGGTATCGGTGCAGAATTCAATGCGTTTACGGGTAAAGAATACACCGGCTATTACATCAAATCAGCAACAGAGCATGTGACACTGTGTCTTGATGTACTCTCTGACATGTTGAAGAATTTACTCTTGGATCCTGAGGAAATTGAGCGTGAGAAAGGGGTCATAATTGAGGAAATAAATTTGTACGAAGACACACCTGTCAGAAAGATTGGCGACATTTATGAAACATTATTGTACGGCGATACCCCACTTGGAATGGATACGGGAGGAGAGCCTGAGA
Source organism: Candidatus Levyibacteriota bacterium (assembly GCA_041910135.1). GTDB lineage: Bacteria > Patescibacteriota > Microgenomatia > Levybacterales > GWA1-39-11 > JAUSNA01. Next base: position 1,661 of record JAYRRJ010000072.1, on the reverse strand, counting down.
TCATTAGAAGTATCAAAAGAGATGACTTTGTTGACTACATGGGAAGCCTCTATAGTGCTCATAACATGACTGTGGTTGTTGCAGGAAATGTGCATTTGGAGGCAATGCACAAAGAGATTGAAAAATACTTCGGAGATGTAAAGAAATTCAAAGTCAAAGAATACGAAAAATATAAGGAGAAGCAAACGGGCCCAATTGTGATGCTTAAGCACAAAAATACCGAGCAGGCGCATTTTGCACTTGGTGTTAGAACCGTTGGATTGCATGACAAAAAGGATCGCTATCCGCTAGAGCTTCTTGCCTCAATTTTGGGTGGTGGAATGTCTTCACGGCTTTTTTATGAGATAAGAGAGCGCCGTGGTATTTCATACTATGCCAGGACTTCATCTGACCATTACCTAGACGTTGGATACATGGCAACTTATGTTGGTGCTGATCCAAAAAGAATTGATGAGGCGATCCAAGTGGTGCTTGATGAATATGCAAAAGTGACAGTGAAAGGCGAAATAACAGAAGAAGAGTTAAAGAAAGCAAAGGAATATACAAAGGGCCATTTTGTGCTAGAGCTTGAGGATACGAGAAGTGCAGCTATCATGTATGCATCCCAAGAAATTCTGCAAGAAGAGCTTCATAACCCACATGATGTGATTGAGCGAATTGAGAAGGTAAAGCTTGAGGATATTGAGCGCGTTGCAAAGACATATCTTGATACAAAGGCTTTGTCCCTTGCCGTAATCGGTAACTTTCAAGATAAATCTCGCTTTGAAAAGCTCTTAAAGTAATATGGAGCCCGAAGGTGGAAAAACTCCTCAAGAATATGAAAATTCATATTTGCTAAGAGAAGCTGCAGGACATATCCCAAGTTTTGAGGAACAATTTGATAATGTTCAAAGAATTGAAACTCCAGATGGAAAAGCTATTTATCGTGATTTAAAACCAAAAGAAGACAATGGAGAGTCCCCCATTGTGACACTTTTAGGATTTGCGGTTCCAGCAAAGTATGACAAACATGTTTTTAATGAATTTTATAATTTGAATGGTCATATGGTGCCGATCGATGTTCATCATCCTGGAAAAAGCCTTGCTTCGCTCGCTGGTTCGGAAATAAAAAGACATGCACGACTTGTTGGACAAGTAATTGATCAGTTGCCTTACGAGAAATTAAGAGTCTTATCTCTTTCAATGGATACCTTAACCCTCGATGAGTTGTTGAAAGAACGACCCGATCTTATACCTAGAATAGAATCTGTCGTGACTGCTTTACCGGTGGGGTTTGGCGGAGGCGATAATATTGTTAATTTCATTAAGCGGCAAAGGGAAGAGACTGCGCGTTGGGACAACAAGCAAACGCCTCTGGATAAGGAGGAAGGTCAAAAATTTGTAAAATTTTTTAACCATCAGTTAATTCATCATCCTATTAAGTCATTAAAAGAAATTTGGTCGATGGGTTTTGCGAACAGATATTCTTTACTTAATAAATTAAGGCAAAACAATATTCCGACTGCCGTTCTTTTTGGAGAAGAGGATGCATTATTATCAAACGAAAGAATAATGGAAAATGTCGGAGCTGGTTACAAATCAGCTTTTGTTGAGGATGAAAATACTCCTAGTGGTTTTACATATGATCCTTCCTCCAAATTGTCTGAGGAACATCGTCCTCC
>JAYRRJ010000071.1:0-5684 GCA_041910135.1 Candidatus Levyibacteriota bacterium | reverse complement strand
TTTATTGTTGCTTTATATGAGATGCAAGAACGGTGGGAAAAAGAAGCAGAAAAAAAGGTTAGGAAGTAGGAATTAAGAGTTAGGAATTAGGAGGAGCGTTTGTTTTCCGAATAACGACAAGTTTGATTAATAAAAAATTGAAAACGTAGGTAAATTACTTTTTGAAGAGTTTGCCTTTTTTCCAGGGGGTTCCAAGCATGGGAAGAAGATATCTGTCAACCCCTATAAAGCCGGCAGTTCTCCATGCCAGAATGAGGAACAACTCAACGACAAAGAGAATCGGATTTGTACTTACGGTTCCGGCAAAGAGGTAATTCATGTTCATGAATGCTCCGAAAAATGCCGATATCCCGGTAAATATCCCCAATATAAGTCCAATGCCGACCAACAATTCTCCAAAGGCTACCAAGTAGGAGAATGTGGCGGCATTAGGCAAGGCAACATTATGAATAAATGCTCCGTAGAATCCTGATACATCAGGATGCTGACCACCTGTCTTTTCCAATGCTCCGTTCAAAAATCCCGACACGGCAACGCCTGCTTTCGGGCCAACCCATACAGGATTGTTAACTTTTGCCCATCCTGCGATGAGCCATTCGTATCCTACATACACCCTCAAAACAAGCCAAATCCAACCCATTCTTGTATTTGAAAAGATGAAGCGTGAGAGCGCCGGCTCAGGAATTTCCTCGGACAAATTTTTAGCCATACTCTACGTTACCAGTAGAGTTTCACAAGTGTCAAGTGATTTACATCACATACAAAATTTTTGTGTTTTGAGAGGCAGAACCCTCTTGACGAACGTATGAATTTCCTTCATCATGGATTGGACGGATATTTTTGTCTCATATGGATATTGCTTTGCTTGCCGAACTCAGAAAGTTAATCGAGGGAGATATTGCGACCGATTCAACAACCCTTGCCGAGTACAGTCATGACGCGTCACTTTTTGAAGTGGTACCTCAAGCGGTTGTTTTCCCCAAAACCCAAAAGGATATTTCCTCACTTGTCAAATTTGTCTCGGACAACAAAAAAGACAATCCCCACTTGTCCCTTACCGCGCGTTCTGCAGGAACCGATATGGGAGGAGGTTCAATAAATGACTCCATTATCGTCGCTTTTTCAAAGTACTTTAACGCTCAACCAAAAATTGACGTAGACAAAAGAACTGCAGTTGTTGAGCCCGGTCTTTTTTACCGGGATTTTGAGCGTGAGACTATCCGCGAGGGGCTTTTGTTTCCTTCGTACCCAGCAAGCCGTGGGTTATGTGCGATGGGGGGAATTATTAACAACAATTCGGGAGGAGAAAAATCCTTGCAATATGGGAAAACCGAGCGGTATGTAAAAAACGTCAAGGTTGTACTTCGAGATGGGAGTATATGTGAGTTCAAAAAGCTTACCATGAGTCAACTTGAGAAGAAGATGGAACAAAAGGACCTTGAGGGTGAGATATATCGGAAAATGTTCAAGCTCATTGATGGTAATTATGATGAGATAATGGCTGCAAAACCGCAGGTGAGTAAAAATTCTGCCGGGTACTTTTTGTGGAATGTATACAATAAGGAAGAGGGGACTTTTGATTTGACCCAATTGTGGGTGGGCGCACAAGGAACGCTTGGTCTTCTTTTGGAAGCCGAAGTATCGCTCGTTCCTATCCATATGCACCGGGAGATGATGGTGATATTCCTTCATGACTTAAAGCATTTGGGCGAAATCATTAATGCGGCTCTTCCTTTAAAGCCGGAGAGTTTTGAGTCCTACGATGACAACACGCTGAAACTAGCTCTAAAATACTTTCCAGAATTTGCAAAGCAATTGGGGGCCAAAGGTTTTGTAGGAGCCGGTATTGCATTTATGCCCGAATTTTTGATGGTGATGAGAGGTGGTCTTCCGAAGCTTGTTTTGCAAATCGATTTTACCGGAAACGACCCTGAAGAATTGAAGCAAAAAATTGCAACGCTTAAGGCAAAACTTGCGCCTCTTCATCCCCAGGCTAAAGTTGCAGTAGAGTCACAAGAGGAGAAGTACTGGCTCATAAGACGAGAAAGTTTTAACCTTCTCAGAAAGAAGATCAAGAACAAACACACGGCACCTTTTATCGATGATTTTGTTATAAAGCCCGAGTATATCGCGGAGCTTATCCCTCAAATAAATGCCATCATTCAAAAGCACAAGGATTATATGTACACGGTTGCCGGGCACATCGGAGACGGGAATTTTCATATCATTCCACTTGTTGATATCACGAAAAAGTCCGTAAGAGATGCCATTCCAGAAATCTCAAAAAAGGTCTATGAATTGGTCATAAAATACGGCGGGTCAATAACGGGAGAGCACAATGACGGACTTATCAGAACACCTTATTTGCGGCAAATGTACGGGTCAAAAATTTATGAATTATTTGAAGAGACAAAAAAGATATTCGACCCGGAGAACATCTTCAACCCCCGGAAGAAAGTGGGCGTAACCATGGAGTATTCGATGAGTCATCTTCGAATGCATTGGTAAATTTCTATCTGTAGTTTCTCAACTAACTCCTGAGGATATATTTTTCGATAACATCAGCAACCCCGTCTTCATCGACAGTGGGTGCTACATAGTCGGCAATTTCTTTTAGGTCTGCTATTGCATTTCCCATCGCAACCTTAAGCCCCGATGCCATAAGAAGCGGAAAATCATTGTATCCGTCACCGACTCCTATTATATCTTCTCCTTTTAGGTTAAGTTTTTCCGCAACGACTTCTATTCCATGAAGTTTTGTGGCATTCACATGGGTAATATTGAGTCCGTATTTTTCAGGATTTTTGTGACGAGTTCTATAAATGTTAAGGTGGGGGAGTGAAAGTTCCTTCATGATAGTATGAGTCTGGTCGAGTGTAAAATCTTCATAGGTATAAAACATTGAAACGTTGCCGGGGTCGTCTCCTTTTTCAAATGGAGGAAAATCATCGTTATTTCGGGACAAACTTTCTTCGTTTTTTATATAAAACGTAATGTTGTTCTTTTCAAAAACATCAATCGTGCGTTGCACGTCGGAGGGTTCTATTGTTTGTTTGTGGACTACTTTGTTATTTGCAATATCAATAACAAATGCTCCGGTGTCGATGACAATATATCCTTCGGTAAGGCCAAGCGGTTTTAAGATTTTTTTAGTCGAATAATATGACCGTCCTGTGACTAAACAAATATGGACTTTTTCTTTTGCTTTTGTTATTGCTTCCTTGACTCTTTTGGACGGGGTTGCGTCATATTGATAGGGAATGAGTGTTCCATCAACATCAAGCATAATAGCTTTGTAATGCATCCTGTTATTGTAGCACGAGCGTTGTTTTTGGGTATTTTTCTGATAACATTTGGGAATGGGAGAAAGACCTACGAAAGCATTGACTGAGGTTATGACCGAAATATCACCGGGCATAACACGCATGTGTGTAGAAAACGGTGAGTGGTCATTCGGACCGCCGAACTATTATCTCGTTCAGGGAATAGATAGTGCAGTTGTTGTAGATAGCGGTACAGGGACGGACGAAGAATTTGGGCTGTTTCGTCGCACTTGGTTGTCGAAGGGAAAACCGCAAATTGCCGCAGTTATCGTGACGCATGAGCACTTTGACCACGATGGAGGGAGTTTTGACTTTTCCGACCTTGTTGGCGCTCCTATCATAGGAGGACTGGGGAAAAGGGCTGACGAAAGAACAATTGATCTAGGGGAGAGGGCTGTCACGATTCTGCCGACCCCGGGACACACAGAGGACAGTTTGTGTGTTATGGATAATAACACTCGCGGTCTTTTTACCGGAGACACAATCATCGAGGATAAATCGGTGGTGGTCGAGGACATGGGAGAATACGTGAATTCCCTTGAAGCACTCAAGAAATTGAACCCGTCAACTATCCTTCCCGGTCATGGCAATCAGATTTCGGATGCCGAGCAAAAAATAGCCGATTATATCGCCAGAACCCATAGACGGGAGCGGATGATACTGCGTTTTATTCACCATGGTCTGAATTCCGTTGATAGCCTGACGAAACGCATGTACCCGCATAAGCCGTATGTAGGACAAAAACAGGTATTGTCCCACATTGAAAAACTTATTGAGGAGGGGCGAGTTGTTGAGCAGGAAGGGCAACTGGTATTGATTTAAATCAATGTTCGTTTTATCGGACTTGTTTACAATGCAGACATGTTTGGTTTTGATGTGCCCTCGGTTCCGGAAGTTGCTGCTGAAGAGGTTTGGGAAGCTCTCCAAAAGAAAAAGAAGATTGTGCTGCTTGATGTGAGGACGCCGCATGAATACACCCGAGGAAATATACAAGGAAGTGTAAATATCCCGGTTGAGAAGGTAAAGGATGGGGTGGCAAAAAAGTTTCCCAATAAAAATTCGACCATTTATGTATACTGTCTCAGCGGTTCGCGAAGCGTTATGGCGGTTGCTACGATGTCAAAGATGGGGTATAAAAATGTCTTTAGTATGACAAGCGGACTGCTTTCCTGGAGAGCAAAGGGGTTCCCGCTCACACAGCCTGCCGGTTAAAATTTCTATTTCTTACAGTATTCTAGTTGAAATAACGCATTTCCCACGTACAATTCCTTCATGGAAGACGAAGAATATCAGGAACCAAGTCTCGGCTCGAAAATAGTACCAGCCATTACTTTTGTAATATTGACAATTTTTCTGTTAGCAGGGGTATATTATCTTTTTGTAGGATAGGAAGGAAAAATCTGCTCTGACTATGAAATAGGCCTATAGTTGATATCAGCCTCAAGAAAGGGTATAATACGCTTCATGGAAAATGACCGTACCGGAGCGTTATTTGAGGCTGGGGTTGGCGAAGTAACCGAATTTACTCCCGGTGGAGTTGAGCACTTCGTGAATCCGGCAACGCTGCCGTCACAACAAGATGAGTTAGGCTCTGAACAAGAGTCGTTACCAACTTCTCAAACTAAGTTGTGGAGAAATGTTTGGGCCGAATGGTCTGAGGGGCAGGAAAGAGAGATTGAGGTCGAGGAATGTCAATTCAGCGAAGAAGAGCTTTTAGAACATCAGCTTCACGGAAGAACTATTGTGTATGTTCCAAAAGAACTTTCTGGGGGTGATTCAGAATTGCAGCTCGCATCATTGGGGCCGATAGATATAGTAGAAAATCATGAGAGAAAGACATCCTTTTATCAATCACCATCACAATGGTTTCGCTCATCTATTCTCAATCTTTCAGAGCAATCAGGTTGGCTTGCGGTAGGCGAGAGGATTGCAAAAAACGAAGAGAAGGAAAAGGGTAGCATGGGTTTGGAATGGGAAATGGAGCTAAGCCTCAGCTCTCCAACAATTAACACGTTCATGATTTGGCAGCTTTTTCAGCATTTACAGGGAATGGATGGCGTTCATAAGTTGGAAGGTGGTGGATTCTCAATCTTAGGGACTCGAAGCTTTGAAGAACAAAGCATGGGCAATGAAATGATTGGTATAAGAATGGATATAGGATACAAAGGTTGGAGGAATTTAGCTGCATTGCCAACTGAAAATCGGACTCTCCCAGTAATATTTGATACGACTCTTGATGATGATATTTCAAATACCCAATTGGAAGTAATAGCTCCTGGCAAAAAGAAACTTGCACCAACTTACTGGGGCCAAAAATTTACTGCTGATATGAAGCGGGGGACAGTAAAAGAAAGTGATGAT
>JAYRRJ010000070.1:0-8428 GCA_041910135.1 Candidatus Levyibacteriota bacterium | reverse complement strand
GCGTCCAGCCTCGGCGCGGGCGTCGTCGTGGAGGAGCCACAGGCCATCAGGGCCGCCACAAGGAAGACCAGCGCGCGCACGGTTGCTCCAGGATCGGGGTTGGCGGAAGAGAGGGTGGAGTATACGGGAATGAGAATCTCCCGTTTTCCAAAGAAAAAGCGCACATACTGTCTGCCATTGGCGATAATCGCAGCGACCGATGGGGCAGTGTGCCCTATCAAGAAATCATAATCAAGCATGGATTGAATGATGCCTGGATGGGTACCAATTGATATCACTTTTGGTTCAATTTCCCTTAATTCTTGAATATTCATACTATGAAACGTAATCGATTGCAGGTGCGACAATATCCGTCAACACCAATTCCGGTCCATGAATTTCTCCCAACAGCTCATTTTTTTCCAAAAACTCTTTCATCATTGAGAGTCCCTCTTCCTGATGTGGTCCTCCACGCCTTACAAAAACTTTCGTATTTTGATTTTTTAGTTCTTCGTGAGCCTCACCCAATGCCCGAATTATTCCTTTGAATGTAATCCTGACATCGGTGAAATTTGCAACGCCACCGGAAATTATGATTGCCTTTTTTTGAGCTTTTGAATGGAGTAGTGTGGTAAGTATATTTTTGACATACAGATATGTTTCCTCCTCAGTAGGCGAACCACTATACTCCCCGTAATTTGCAAGTTCGCGCCCCTTCCCTTTCTGGTATATTTCATCGGCCGTCACAAGCGATGCACCACCGCCTGATAAAAGGACAAAAATGGACCCGTCGGGATTGAGTATTTGAAAGCTTAACGCAGCTGGAGTTGTTTCTTTTAATTCCTCTATTGCCAATTCTTCGGGTGTTTTTTGCGCCCTTCCCCCCTCGCGAAAATCACGTTTGCCCCATGCCCCTTCTACAAAAAATTCCGCAGTGCTATCAACTTCAACCGCAGTGTCAAGAAAATAGAATTTATCATTCATAGAAACGAGCGGATTGATCTCCAAGAATGAAAAGTAATAATTATCAAATGCCGTTAGAATGCTTTCAAGCGTTTCAACTTTAAGACCAATGGTTGAAGCAACATCTTCAAACTGTTCATAATCTTTAACAATGGCGCTCTCAATCTTGTCTTTATTTTCTTCAATATCAATGCCACCTGCAGTCGAGTAGTGCACTCTCTTTCCTTCTCTTACTCTCTCAATTGCCAAATAATACTCCGGAGAATCGTTGTGCTCGACAAACTCTTCCAATATAAAACTTGAAAAACCTTTTTGTCTCAGTTTTTCAATCTCTTCCTTGGCATTTTCCCGAGCCACATCAAAACTCACAAGTCCCCTCTTCTTCCGTTGTTTTATACCTTGGTCAACCTTCAAAACATATTTTTTACCTTCCTCCATATGGGAAAGCAAATCCTCGTAGTAATCGTCGTTTGCATCAACTGAAATTCCATTGTAGGGAACTTCAAGAAATTGGTAGAGGATTTTTTTTGCCGCAAATTCTGAGATTTTTTTACGTGCCATAAAGCTATTTTAGCAGAAATAAAGGGTTAGCTTGAATTTATCTTTTGTGAAAATGCAATTTTAACAAAGTCAACTGTCTTTTCCAGTGATTTTTCTCTTTTTGGAAATACTTTTGCATAATCCTCCGCATTTCTCAGTTCTCCTACTGTTTTTATTCCATTTCTCTGTGCTACAACCAAAATTTCGTTGAATTTATAAGCAAAATTTGCCAGACGATTCTCTCTTATCCAATTCTGGTCAACCGGTTCGAATTCTTTTGTTTGTATAGGTAAAAATTTTAGAGGAACAACATCTGGCAAATTACTTCCGATATTTTCACCATACAAACGGGTAGCTGTAGGTGTATCACCGATAGTCCGTCTTGATTTACCTGACCAACTACCACTACCTATCATGGAATTACGCAATGGCACCTGATTTTCAAGCGCGATTAATTTATTTCTATAATCAAATAAGAAGGCTAACTCTCCATCAGAATCCTCGGGACAACCGTTTGCTATCCAAGTATCAAGTGGGAGATTTCCCTCCTTTATATTTTGTATAGCCGGGTGCGTCTGATCTGGTCGAGTAAACCCATGAAGGGAACTACTCGATCCGATTAAATCTGTTTCTGAAGTGTTTTGAAATTCGTCCGGCATAAAAAAAGACTACATCAAACAAATTTAAAAGTAAACAATGGCCCTGAACTTGAGAAGCTTGAATTTGGAATTCGAACCTAACTATTCTTCTTTTGGAACGAAGTTGGATTTGGCTTTGATTTGCTCTTGGATTTGGCTTGGCACTTCCTCGTAATGAGAAGGCTCCATGTATGGATTTGCTCTTCCTTGGGTCAGCGAACGAAGAGTTGTTGCGTATCCTGAAAGTTCTGCCAAAGGAACTAGGGCCAAAATAATTCTTGAATTCCCTCTTTCCTCGCTCCCCGAAATTTGGGCTCTTTTTGCGGAAAGGTCACCGATGACGTCTCCCATAAATTCTTCTGGGGTGGTTACTTCAACTTTCATAATAGGCTCAAGAAGAGTAACCTGAGCTTGACGCGCACCCTTCTGGAATGCTTGAGAACCGGCGATTTTAAATGCAATTTCCGAAGAATCAACGTCATGGTATGTACCGTCGTAAAGCGTCACCATTACATCAACCACCGGATACCCAAACATGACTCCCCGTTCCATCGCTTCTTTTATACCTTTTTCAACGGCCGGGATAAACTCCTGCGGAATTGCTCCTCCTTTGATGGCATTTACGAATTCAAATCCTTCGCCTCTAGGTTTTGGCTCAACGGTTATCAAAACGTGACCATATTGACCTCTTCCTCCGGTCTGTTTGATGTATTTAAATTCCGCATTTGCTTTCCCTTTAATGGTTTCTTTGTATGCAACTTGTGGAGCACCGACATTTGCCTCTACTCCCATTTCTCTCTTCATGCGCTCAACCATAATCTCAAGCTGCAACTCCCCAACTCCGGACATGATGGTCTGTCCTGTCTCATGGTTCATTTTGACCGTAAATGTCGGATCTTCTTCCATAAGCCTTTTCATGGCAGCCCCAAGTTTTTCCTGATCCGACTTTGTTTTCGGCTCAATGGCAAGAGAGATAACCGGGTCACGGAACGTAATCTTTTGAAGGACAATTGGCTTTGCTTCGTCACACAATGTGTCTCCGGTGATGGTATCTTTGAATCCGACAACCGCAACAATTTCACCGGCATATGCTTCTTTAATTTCCTCTCTTTGGTTGGCATGCATAAGAAGAAGCCGCCCTACTCTTTCTTTGACGTCTTTTGTTGAATTATATGCATAACTTCCCGAAGTAAGTTTTCCCGAATAAATTCGGACATAAGTAATTTTTCCGACATGTGGGTCAACCTGCACCTTGAAAGCAAAACCGGTGAAAGTCTCATCAGGGGTAAGATTTCTTGTCTCTTCCTGTTCGGTCTTTGGGTTAATACCTATTACCGTCTTAAGGTCAACAGGCGATGGGAGAAAATCAACAACCGCGTCCAAAAGTGGCTGGACACCTTTATTTCGAAGGCTTGTTCCGGCAAATACCGGTACAACTTTATAAGCAATTGTTGCAGCTCGAAGAGCTGCTTTTAATTCATCGTATGAAATTTCTTCTCCATTGAGGTATTTCTCGAGCAATTTGTCATCGGTTTCAGCAATTTTTTCGATGAGTTGCTCGCGGTATTTTTTAACCATTTCAGTCATACCGTCAGGAATTTCATCGGTTACTTCAAATTTTGCACCCAACTCTTCACCGGACCATATGTATGATTTTTCGTCAAGAACGTGATAAATTCCTTTGAAATCATTCTCGGCTCCGATAGGGAGGCCGATTGTGACCGGATTTGCTCCAAGTCTGTCGATAACGGACTGAATGGTTTTTTCATAATCGGCTCCGAGCTTGTCCATTTTATTGATGAAACAAATTCTTGGAACGTTGTATTTGTCGGCCTGACGCCATACGGTCTCGGACTGTGACTGCACACCTTCTTCAGCATCCAAAACGGTTACAGCACCGTCCAAAACTCTTAAAGAACGCTCTACTTCTGCGGTAAAATCAACGTGGCCGGGAGTATCGATGAGGTTAAATCTATAATCTTTCCAGAAAGTTGTTGTTGCAGCCGACACAATAGTAATTCCTCTTTCTCTTTCCTGATCCATCCAGTCCATCGTTGCGGCTCCTTCATGAACTTCTCCGATTTTGTAGGTTCTTCCTGTGTAATAAAGGATACGCTCTGAGGTGGTTGTTTTACCTGCATCGATATGCGCGATAATCCCGAAATTTCGGATTTTATCAAGTGCGACATTTCTATCTTTTGTAACTGTTGTTAATGGAGCTGATCCGGCCATATTTTTAGTCAAAAAAACGACCCGGTTTAAGGGTCATTCAAAGTATATCAAATTGAGGGTGAAAAATAAAGTAGTATAAGGAGCGACGGGGGAATTAAACCCCCGCCGCTCCGTGCTTGAAAGGACTGGGCCGCTAGATCCCCATGTCGGCAAGGAACATGCAGAGGTCGCTGATACGGCATGCGTATGCCCACTCATTGTCGTACCAGGCAGCGACCTTGACGAGGTTACCCCCGACGACATTGGTCGACATCCCATCGACGATGCTGGAGCGTTCATTCCCCTTCATGTCCATCGAGACTACGGGGTCCATGGTGATATCCAAGATACCTCCCATGGACCCTGCGGCTGCCTGCCGGAACAGCTCGTTGAGCTCTTCCTTTGTGGTATCCCGCTCGGTCAGTGCCACGATTTCGACGATGGAGACCGTCGGCGTCGGAACGCGGTACGAAAGCCCATCGAGCTTCCCATCCACTTCGGGAATGACAAGGCGAAGCGCCTTGGCAGCACCGGTCGATGTAGGCACGATGTTGAGGGGACCTGAGCGCATTTCCCGTAGGTCGCTCCCCGCAGCCTTGTCAAGAATCTGCTGGGAGTTGGTGTAGGAGTGAATGGTTGTCATCTGGCCTTTCACGAGCCCGAGGTTGTCGACGAGCACCTTGACGACCGGGGCGAGCCCGTTGGTCGTACAAGACGCATTGCTCACCACATCGTGACGAGCGGGGTCGTACTTCTCTGCGTTGACGCCAAGGACAAGCGTAATGTCCTCGTTCTTGGCGGGCGCGCTGATAACAACCTTCTTGACCGGCCCGCGCATGTGGGCGCGAGCCTTGGAGGCGTCAGTAAAGACACCGGTGGACTCGACGACGATGTCGACCTTTGCCGCATCCCAAGGGATGGAGGCCGGTTCCCGCTCACTGAAGTGCGGGATGTAGCGCCCGTCGAGCATGATGTGGTCATTACCCTCCGCAACCTCGTGACTCCAACGGCCGTAGGTACTGTCATACCTGAGCATGTTGGCCGTGACGCGAGGCTCGGAGAACGGATCGTTGAGCGCAACTACTTCGAGTGCGCCAGGATAACGGTGCGTGACCGTCTTTGTGACCATCCGGCCGATGCGGCCGGCACCGTTGATGCCAATTCTTGTGACCAAAGCTTTCTCCCTCTTCCCTGTGATGTCGTAACGTCGCGATAGGCAATCTTACATGTTTTGTCCTTTCAATTGTGAATGTGCGTGATGCAAACGGGCACACAGGCCCGCTTTGAACCTGCGCTCATTTACACAAACGGTAGATTATACTATTCTTGAGGGTAAATATCAAAATTATAGGCTGAGTTTTAGATTTTTCTTGTTGATTTGAGAAGAAGTATTCCCGAGATAACTGGCATAATAAATACTATCGATTCAACCAGTAAAACCGTTGGCAGTGGAAAACGGGAAATAATTATATACAAAATACCTAAAATCGATCCGATGATTATTAGAAGGTAACCCGCCCATTCGGAATTGTAATAGGCAACAATTAGAAGAATAACGAGAGGCAAAAGTTGAACGAAATGAATAAATCCTCCGGGGATTTTTTCAATCATCTCTCCTACGCCAAAAAATGTAAGGAAAACAACAGGGACAAGAAGGAGTGAAAGTCCAATTTTTTTCTGCAAACTTGCTTGTCTCACACCCTCTTTTACCACTTATTAGTCTTCATGCATATGATTTGTGTCACTAATTTTAAAACTGTATAATTGCGTCATGAATAACAGTGTATCTTCAAAAATTGCCACGTTTTTTTCGCAATTCAAATCATATAAATACAAAAAGGGAGAAATATTGGTAAGAGCAGGAGATGAACCTTCCGGAATATTTTATTTGACAAAAGGAAGGGTAAAAGAATACTCAATTTCACAAAACGGTGATGAATTTGTCGTTAACATATTCAAACCGGTATCATTTTTCCCTATGTCTTGGGCTATAAACAGTACCCAAAACGATTATTTTTTTGAAGCGATGGAGGATGTAGAAGCAATAAAGGCACCCCGCGAGAAAGTCGTAGAATTCATAAAAAACCAACCGGAAGTGCTTTTTGATTTGCTGAGTCGGGTTTTTCGTGGCATGGATGGAATTTTCCAGCGCATGACCTATTTCATGTCTGGAAGCGCGTACACACGCCTTGTCACAGAACTTCTTATCGATGCAAAACGCTTCGGTAAAATTGAAGGAAACATGGTGACTCTTAATTCCACCGAAAAGGATATCGCATCTCAAGCCGGGATGAGCAGGGAAACGGTCAGTCGGGAATTTAAAATACTGAAAGATAAAGGTATCCTAACCTTCTCAAGAAATGAAATTATTGTTCCCGATATTCATAAACTTGAAGATGAATTAACCTTTGGACTATAAACTGTAATTGTTTCGTCAGTCGGTATTATCCTGCTTCTTTTTTTCTTTCCTCCGGGAAAACCTGTGGGAAGCAGGTATCCTTGCCATTTTCCTTCTCCCACAAAGAGCTCCAAATGTTCCAGGTCTGTTAGTTTTGGCTCATTTTTAACATCGTACAAACGGTAATTGCCTTGAGCAACCAATTCTTTCGGTTTAAATTCCTGCTGGGAAGAAACGAGAATTTCGCCTATATTCGTATGGACCCAAGCAAAATGTGACTTGTCATTGATTTCAAGAATTCTTGTGTGCTCACCGGTTTCAAAAACCAAATATTTACCACTTTCCAACAGACATATCATAGTAAACCTATATTATCGAATTAACCTATTAATTATATGTGATAAAGGTCACAAGGAAAATGTGAGAATAATCACTGACATATAGTGTTTTGTACGCCATAATTACACTAGATTTATGAAAAGATTGTTTTACACAATAAACAGGCTGGTTACCAATTTTTTCACTTTTTATTTTATTGCACCAATGTAAAGGAGCCATATGTTTTTAAAGGGTATAAACAAACTCACAAGAGATAACAATAATTTCCGGGAAGTACTCTATACCGGTGAACACAGTCAACTTGTACTTATGAGCATCAAAGTTAATGAGGATATTGGAGAGGAAACCCACGAAAACGTTGACCAAATTTTATTTTTTGTCGAAGGAAAAGGGCAAGGAATCCTCAACGGCCAGTCGCATGACTTTACCGCTGGCGATGTCTCTTTTGTTCCGGCTGGGACAAGACACAATTTCATCAATACCGGAACCGTCAATCTGAAGTTGTATACCGTCTACTCACCTCCCAACCATCCACCAGAAACACTCCATGCGACAAAAGAGGATGCAGAAAAGGCAGAAGCAAACGAGAAAGGAGGTGGATAACTATGTACTGGGTCACTGGACTATTAGGAGCTGTCCTCATGGCTGCGCCATATTTTTTCCGGTATGCCGACAATCCAACCGCACTCTGGGCAAGTCTTCTCTTTGGGGCCGGAGTTGTGGTGGTTTCCTTTCTTGAAGGGTATGCACGAGGACGCGGTCGATGGGAATATTGGGTTGCATCTCTTGTAGGCATTGCAATAATCCTTTCTCCATTTATCTTTAGCTTTGGGATTATAACCGCAGCGCTTTGGACGAGCATCACCATCGGTATCCTTCTAACCGTTGTTGCGGGAAGCGAGCTTTACTATGGAAATAGCAAGTAAAAGCTTTTGTCCATAGTATGCATACTGCTACAGGGAGAGGTACAGTATGCGGATTTATGAAAAATAATATAAAAAACAAAACTTATTTGGTTCTTTTGGCAGACAGAAAAAGGGTAAAACTTTTTACACTGCTCCATGATTCTGTTTTCTCACTCTCTGAATTTGTTAAAAATGACGTCCCTCAAAAAGTGAAGCACGGCAACAACGCATGGGATGCACAGGACAAAATTAACCGCCATATTGATGAACACTTACACCAGCATCTCAAATTTGTCTCAGATTTTGTCAAAAATTACGTCGTTAATAATCCGATTGATGGAGTTATTTTAGGAGGACATAAGGATATGTTTGAAAAAATAAAGAAACATCTTCCATATCCTCTTTCAAATAAGGTAATTGGAAATTTTGTAACGGAATTAAAAGTTCCACTCAAT
>JAYRRJ010000069.1:0-2065 GCA_041910135.1 Candidatus Levyibacteriota bacterium | reverse complement strand
TCTGCCTTCAAATTGAGGTAAAAATCGATAATGCCCTCAATCATTTTGATGGTCTCTTCTGTATACATGCTCTCGGGGAAATAGCGAGCCCAAACGAGTTCTTTCAACAATGGTTTTGCCGTAGTTACTCCACTTCCCCCAAGAGCAAGTCGCCTTTTTAAGATTCTTTCAATTGAAGCGCGAAGAATTACCTCTTCATCACGATACTCAATTGAATTACGGAATTTTTCGTACCATGAAGCAAGCTCACTCACGAGAGGATTGACTGCACTTGCGCTTTCAGGGATGACTACTTTGGACTTTTCAAAAATGGAGATAAGACTTTCGGAGAATTTATTCAGCGCCATAGGACTATTGTATTATAGGCATGCGAAAGCATCCGCACAAGACTTGTAGAATCACGATTAGACATACTGATAGTCTAATGGTACCATAGGATATTGTAATGACCGATGATGTAACCCTTCCCCCCAAATCAAAACTCCAACTCGAAGAACTAGCCCACGAAATAATACAAATCAAAAAAACTCTAAGACTCGGAACCACTTCACTTACCCCTCTTAACTACAGAGAGGAAATGGAAAAATTTTATGCTTCCTCAACATATAACCCACAATATATATACAAGGAACAAGACCTCCCCAACTTTACAGAAATTATTGACGGATTTAAGGCAAGGGTTGAAAAACTTTCTCTTCCTGATGATCTTTCCCAGCATATTTTGGAATTCTTAGACGATCAGCATAATCTTTATCTCACAAAGCTTACTATTGGTACCAATGATTTTTCAGAAAATGCGCACAACCTTTTTGATTGGGGAACTGACAGGCTTGATATGCTGCTTGCTAACACTCCGGCTGTAGAATTTACCATGCATATAAAGCACAAGCTACAAGATGCCGAATATATAAAAGAACGATTTCAAAAAGCATTGAACCGTTACAAAATTGATAGTTTTGATATACGAATCGACACATTTACCCCGCACATCATCAATGTTGGCTATCACTCAATAAGCATAGGAAGTGCGATCAAACGATTTGAATGCAATATTGATAGACTTGTTGTCCATGAAATTGAAAGTCATGTTTTACAAACTGAAAATACCAAGAAAGCTTCAACACCACTTTCCGAATTTAGCAAATATGGTAACCAAAACCTGTATGGTGAAGGGCTTGCTATTTACAATGAAATTTCCTCAAGAAAAATTACCCCCAGTGCGTTTGAGATGTACTTTTATCGAATAAAAGCTGTCAGACTTTTAAATAAAAGCTTCCGAGAAATTTATGACATACTATGCGAAAATCTCACCCCTCAACGAGCATTTGTTATGACATATCGGGTAAAAAGAGGACTTTCAGATACTTCGATGCCTGGGGGATTTCCAAAAGATGCAGCATACCTTTTAGGATATTATGAAATCGACCGACTCGTAAAAGAAAAATATCCTCGCAAGCTTTTATTTGCCACAAAGTCGCCTATTTTGTCAACAATTTTGAATAAATATGGCCTTATAGATCTTGATACTGTAATAATCCCAAAGATTGGGCGATGAAATTGATATACTTTTTGTATGTCTGAGTTTCCAGTCGTTGATATCGCGCAATATCTTAATAAAGAGCAAACTATTGGACTTGAAGGAAAACCGGTAAGGGAGCAGGTTGATGTCCCTAGAGTTGAGAATCTCCCACGAGAGCTTGTGGAAATTGCCGAAAGCGTCGCACGGACTTCAGGAACTTGGAATCCGGTAGAAATTTATACAGCTGATGCGGATTCACTTTCCACAGAACAACAAAAAGTATTTGATAGCTATGATCAAGGTGTCGAATACAATCCTAAATTTACCTATAGCACGGCCCAGGGCATGGATATGATGATGGGGAGAAGACGACTCATGCATCAAATGCATAAATTGCGTCAATTTGGGGAAAAAAGAAAGGGTATTTTTCAAAAAAGAGTTAAGCTTGGAGGCAAACAAACTCTCGATCGAACCACTCGACTTTTCAGAACCGCGCTGTACTACAAAATCAAAGACGATCTTGCAACGTGCGACCTTGTTGATGGA
>JAYRRJ010000068.1:0-3961 GCA_041910135.1 Candidatus Levyibacteriota bacterium | reverse complement strand
TTTAAAAACCCCGTGCACAATGGGGTTACCAGCTGGAATTGGACAAAAGACAAAAAGGGGACTTTCAGAATAACAATTGATGTGGGAGATAATGAACGGGAAATATTTTTTAACGCGCTACAGAAAAGTATTGAAGTTACCAATCGCATTTTATCTTCCGAAAACTATCCGATACCTCTTGGAGCTTCACAAAAAGAGAGCAGGTATCGCTCTCTTTTTGCCTAGGTAATACTACCTATTGTTTCGTCCGCGGTTCCCGGTTCTGTTGCATGACGACTGACTACCAGCCATCGCGTGGCCTTCGGAATCTCCGTGCCATCCGCGTCCCGGTCCTTTACTGCTTTGTCCACCTTTTCTTCCTCTTTGATTTTGTGGCATTTTTTCTCACCTCCTGACTTTATTCCATTTATAAATTCGTATAGGGATTACTCCCTATACTGTGATTTTTACCTATCCTGACTTTCGTCCGTCTCATTTTCATCGTCCTGCATGTCGCTTGATTGTCCGCCTTTTTCGCCCGTGTCATTCAGGTCTTCATTTGTGAGTCCTTCCATATCATCCGAGCTGTTGTAATCATTGTTTGCCATATTTTTCACCTCCTTTGCTTTTATTCATAGACTCAATTCAATCACTTGGTTGTAAGTTTTTAATAAAAAAAGTGTAGGGTTTGGACTAGTAAAGAATTTTCTTGACAAGCCGACGTGCTTTTTAATACACTGGGCAAAGATGAGAGGTATTTTTTCCCGGGTTCTTCTTTATTCTTCGATCTTTGTCGTAAGTATCCTCGCCTTATTGTTTTTTACCGATTCGGTTTTGGCTCAAAAAGTCCCATTCAGGAAACTTCGTCCTCACGCTAATCGTTTTTTCAGAAATGCATGTTCGATTCCGCTCAATGGATTTGCGCATTGTCATGCAAAGCTATTGACTGAAAACGATGCAGTTTCTCCGTTTGCAGGAAGCAACCCCGCAGCAACAAGCATGGGTCCTGCGCAACTTCACGGAGCCTATCAACTTCCTTGTGCGCCGGGCGGTGCGGTTTCATCGAATTGCGCCACGCCTGTTTCCTTCGGCCCACAAACAATTGCTATCATCGATGCGTATCATTATCCGACGGTCGAAAACGACCTTGTCTCTTACAGCAATCAGTTCGGCATCCCTCAGTGCACGAAGGCAAATGGGTGTCTTCGGGTCTTAAACCAAAACGGAGGGACAACACTTCCTGTGACGGTTAATTCAGGATGGGCCTTGGAGTCGGCTTTGGATGTGCAAGCAGCACATGCAACATGTCAGACATGTAAGATAATACTTTTTGAGGCAAATTCAGCGACATATAATGACCTGACAAAAGCGGTGAACACGGCAGCAGCTATGGGTGTTACTGCAATCTCCAACAGCTACGGCTCGAGTGAATGGAATGGTCAGACGTTTTATGACGCTTTTTATAACCATCCGGGGATTGCGGTCACTGTTTCTTCAGGCGATTCGGGCTTTGCTGCGGGAGCTCAGTATCCTGCTTCCAGTCCGTATGTCGTTGCTGTCGGTGGAACAAGTCTTCAGGTATATTCAGATAACACATATGCTTCAGAATCCGTATGGAATGGCGCGGGAAGTGGCTGTAGTGGATATGAGTCCGCATTGCCATTCCAAACCGCCTTGTCAAATTGGGGAAGTGTGGGATGCGTCAGGCGTGCAGTAGCCGATGTTGCGGCCGTTGCCGATCCAAATACCGGAGCCGCCGTATATACAACTACACCTTATAGCGGACAAACCGGATGGTTTCAGGTTGGAGGGACAAGTCTTTCTGCTCCCATAATAGCAGGCGTTTTTGCACTTACGGGTTCGATTTCACCGGTCCAAGCAAACACCATTCCATATAGCAATTTTTCGTCTCTGGCATTTCATGATGTTACTACAGGTAATAACGGAAGTTGTGCGACTTCTCTTTGCAATGGAGGCGTGGGATTTGACGGGCCAACCGGACTAGGCAGCCCCAATGGGCTCGCAGGCTTTGGAGGACTGATGTTATCTCCGACTCCCACTGCAACTCCAACTCCAACAATAACTGTATCCCCGACGCCAACCGCGACACCTACGCCTACTGTAAGCCCGACCGATACACCGACTCCCACATCAACGCCAATTCCCACAGCAACACCAACTCAAACACCGGGAGATACCCAACCTCCAACGGTCACAATTACCAATCCTTCAAACGGAGCTTCAGTCTTTCGCAATTTCACTTATACTATTCGGGCCAATGCCACGGACAACGTTAAAGTTGCAAAAGTTGAGTTTTATATCAATAATGCACTTCGTACAACCGATACGGTAAGTCCTTATACATCTTCGTGGAGAGTGCCAAACGTGAGAAATGCAACTTACACTATTGAGGCTAGAGCTTACGATACATCAGGTAATACTTCTTCCGCATCCATCACGGTCAAATCACTTTAATCATCTGTCGAGAGGATTCTGGAATTTTTGCGCTATTCCTTCCAGTGCACCGACACCTATTCCTCCCACCGTTCCGTCTTCAATCAACGGATCCATGTTTCCCATAGTGTAAAAAGTGAGATGGGTACGAAGAAGGGAAGGGCGAGCGAGAGGGTCGACTCTCCTACTTATTTTTCTTGTTCCCACATTTACTATCTCTTCTCCCATCTCTTCTATCCGGCCATAGAGTTCTTCGGTTGTGAATGGAAATTCAAGCATCCCTCTTTTTGAAAATCCCCGAGGGAGGAGGGGATGCGTCACAAAGTCTGTCAGTGCTCCAAATGCAATATATACTCGGGAGAAAGTTTCTGTTTCCTCATCCCCAGGTGAATCTTCCGAATAAGGTTTGTTATAACGTAACAATTCATCAAGAGTATCGGGTGTTATTCTTCCCAAATTTCTTAACAAATCCATATTATTCAGAAACCCTTTCCTGGCCATATAAACAAGGGATAAGGCTTGGTTAAGAAGCCAGCTCCTGTCGGCATTGGTAATTTGACCACCATAAAATTTATCGAGTATGGCGTCTGCCTTTCGAGCAACTTTAACGGGAGTATTATTCGGGTCCTGGTATTCTATTGAAGACTGAAATGGCCTGTCTTCGTGAGGTGAAAATTCAAGCTCTAAATGTGGCATATGAAAGAGATTGTAATAAACCTCCACGAAAATTCAAGAGAGAAAATGTATAATGTGAATTATGGAACCAACCGGACCGGAACAAAATCCCCCAGGGCAGGAATCTCCAAAAACGGGCGGAGTATATGTATCAATGCGCGAACCGGTTTTTTCGTATGTTGCAAATAAGCTTGCTCCTGTTTATCAACAACAGCTGGAAGAGGTAAGACGTGACGGGTCGTACAATGGGATAAAGAAATTCCATGAAAGTCCGTTCGGAAGCATCATGGGTCAGATATTGGACGTTGCGACAGCTCAAGAGGTTGCGCACTTGCCAAAAGTGGGACTCAACGTTACGGATGCACAAATGCACGAACTCAAGAATAGGATTGAACCTCCATTTGACGCGGCTGGAAGACATCTCCACACGCAACTTATGGGTGAATTAACAGATAGCTATCGTATGGCAAAATTTGATAAAAGGATAAAAGATGCCAAGAGAAAAGTGAAGTCATTCTTCGGAAAATAGGACATTAAAGAGCTCTCACATCAACCGCCTTTTTTGCTTTTATTAATTCATATAAAGTGTTCGTTGCCGGGCTAGGCAAGTACTTTTTCGCCTTTTGGGCGGATACAAGCGCTTCTTCTTGTTTGCCCCGGTCATATTGCGCTTGCGCAAGGAACGAATATAGTACCCCGTTTGTCGGGTATCTGTTTACGGCTTCGACAAGAATTTGTTCTGCTTCCTTCGGATTTTGGTTAAACAAATAAATCCCTGAAAGTCTGAGATACGCACGGGAAATCGCCGCGTCATTTCTGGTTTTTTTATAATAAAGCGAAATTGCTTTTCTAT
>JAYRRJ010000067.1:0-2305 GCA_041910135.1 Candidatus Levyibacteriota bacterium | reverse complement strand
TTCGTCATAATACAGTGTCTTAAATATTGAAGAATTTGAAAGAACGGTTTTTGGAAAGTTTGAAAATGAAGATAATTTTCTTCTCTTAAAAACTTGTATTTTTTTAACTCCCAGAGATAGGATTTCGCTATTGTGCTCGGGATTGTAATCCTCACGTACATACGAATACAAAAAGACGTTTGCCTTCTTTGCCGTGTATTTCAACAAATGGTATGCACGGTTTTTCCCACCCGAATTGGTAGGGAATGGAAAATCGTATGTCACGAATAACACATTCATAGTTTGAGTATCAAATAATCGAAACTTTGGGCAACAACCTCGTATTGCTTTCCAAAACTATCGATATCTCTTTGCAAAGGTTTTACGAAAACCAGATGTGTAGCTCCCAGTTTTTTTAAATTTTCGGCTGAGTCCTGAAAAGCAGGCCAGCCGGGTCTATGGATGTAATATAACGGCGTCGTATCCCCATCGTAAGGTGCTATTACCTTTGCATCTTTCGGCAAAAGTGCGTCGGCTTTTTTCCCGGCAATAACAATCGAACGGTTATTTATATTAAAATAATCTTTCACAATACCCCATCCAAAATAGAATGAAAGAATGATTGTAAGTGCTCCAACGCTTCTTCCAAGATATCCTTTTTTCGTCAGATACGAAGCTCCCAACGCCATAAAAAGAGCGACGGTCGGCACTATCAATATTTGATAGTAATCATGCTGGACATTACCGGTTGCGATGACGCAAACATACAAAAGAGAAGAAACCAAAAAACTTAATGCCAATAAATTTTGTTTCTTAAAACTAAAAACAAACCCTATTGCTAAAAACAACATACCGAAATACCCACAGATAAGCTTTGTTACCCGCTCATAAAAAATCCAACGGAAAAATGAAGGCCGGAACCGTATGCCGTTTCCGTTGAAAAGCCAATTGCTTGCTGGAATTCCCTCCGGATACTGCATGATGAACATCCGCCACCAGACAAGCGGAATGGTTGCTACAGTGACATGAGCCCACAACTCGGGGCGAAGCATCATCTTAAATTTATATTTTTTATACGCCAGATACACCTGGGGAAGAACAAAAAAAAGTGCGTAAGGCTTGAGCAAAAAAGAAGCAGCGGTAAATATTGTTGAAAGAAAAAGAAATATAAATTTATGCTTCTTTTTCTCATCCAGGTATAAATCGAAAAAATAAATTCCCGCCATTGATGCACCAACCATCATCACATCGGGCAAAACTGTCCTGCTGTAATAGATGGAAAACGGCACAAACATATAGAAAAATAGTGAAAGGATACCTATTTTAAAATCGTAATGTTTTTTAATAAGCCGGAACAAGAAAAAGCCTGCAAATAATGAGGAAAAAATCGAAACCAATCTTCCCCATTCTTCTATTGTAAAAATCCCAATGGTTTTAAATAGCATGCCTTGAAAAAAATTATAAATGGGAAATTCAACATACCGGTATCCTTCGGGGTTGTTTTTCCCTGTTTGAATATTTGAAATATCAAGATACTTCGGGTGCAAAAGATCAAATCCACGTTCTGCAAAAATTCTTGAAACGGCCGACGTATCTGCTTGTCTCCACGAATGCCAATCGGCAATGGGATTGTCGAAGCGGTATAGTCTCACGATAAATCCAAAAAAAAGAATGATAATAGGAAGTGCAATCTGAAGAAATTTTGGCTTAAATATATCCGACATAGCGCATGGAACAACAACCTTACATCTGAAGCTCGAAAAGACCTTTTTTGGTCATTATTATCCGTGTCAACCTACCGTCAGGATGGAACTTAAAAACCCAAGCCGTTTGTGAAGCAAATGCGTCTTTTGGTACATCTTTTATCTCGGGTAATGTTACGACCTGCATATTGTCATTTTTTGAGACAAACCAAACTGCGTCTTCCAACCCGACAGGAAATACCCACGCGTCATTGCTTTTTACCAAAACGTTGGTAAAGTAGAGATTCACTTTCTCCGTAGACCATGACTCATCATAAAGAGAATCAATTGACGTCAAGAAATTCTGAACACGTTCCCCCGCTCCATGCCAATCGATTATCAATTGCTGCGCTTGAATAACATGAACCAAAACAAAAACAGATGCAAAGCATGCCGAAACGCCAATCGCGATATCCTGCCCATACGCCAAGAAATACTTAAATAGTTTGTGAGCAATAACAACAAGCACCATAAAAATTCCAAATGATGCAAGGTATGAATACCGGAATGCAATATTTCCCAGACCAAGAAATGGAATGAGACAAATGGCAGAGAACAAAAGTCCGAAAATAATTACTCTTCTC
>JAYRRJ010000066.1:0-2987 GCA_041910135.1 Candidatus Levyibacteriota bacterium | reverse complement strand
GAATCGATGAAGTGGGGAGAGGAGCTTTTGCAGGCCCGGTAGGGATAGGTGGGGTGATTTTTGACCCAAAAATGAGTGAAAAAGATAAAAAATTCCTTTTGAACTTAGGACTCGATGACAGTAAAAAGTTGACTCCTCTCAAACGCAAATCATTTGCATCTGTTATCAAAGAATATGCTATGGTCTATGCGATCGAATTTGTTGACGTTTCTGTGATTGACGATATTGGAATCGGAAAAGCTACCTTTGTCGGCATGAAAAAAGTTGCTGAAAAGCTTTCCAAAACTACAAAAAATCCGCATTTGCTCATTGATGCTTTTGAAATTCCCGGCATGCAGTTGCCCCAGCATGGCATTATCAGAGGCGACAGCCTCAGTATTTCTATTGCTGCCGCGTCAATTTTAGCTAAGGTTGAGCGGGATATGGTTATGGAACAGCTGGCTTCAAAGTTTAAGAACTATGATTGGGAGAATAATAAGGGGTATGGTACACTAAAACATAGAAGGGCTATTTCAGAGTTCGGATTGACAAATTTTCATAGAAAGCAATTTTGTAGAAATTTTACGGCTTAACTTGTTGTTTGAGTCTTACTTTAGTACAATATAGCCTTGAATTACAAAAAATATGTTTGGCAAAAAAACCTCAGGCAAGACAGTGTGGGACAAATTTCCGGAACTGAAAAGCATTCCTGAAGAGAAATTCCCGAAGCATTTACTTCTCATTCCCGATGGTAATGGACGCTGGGCAAAGCTGTACCACAAGAATATTACCGAAGGACATAAAGCGGGCGCCGAAGTCATAAAAAACATCTATAACGACCTTTGGCAATTACCCATAAAATTCATAACCATTTGGGGATTTTCAGCCGATAATTGGTCACGAACCCGCGAGGAAGCGGATGGAATTATGCATGTTATCGACGAAACGCTAAAAGTTCTTCTCCCACAAGCCCTTGAGCGCAACGAACGGATTGTTCATATTGGAAGAAAAGACCGGATTCCGGCTTTTTTACGTGAAGCATTTGAAAACGCCGAAAAGCTGACCAAAAAAAACACCGGGACCGTCCTTTCATTGGCTGTTGATTACGCGGGACAAGACCAGGAAGTGAGGATGTTCAAAAGGATGATTGAAGACGGGGTGCGCGACATTACAACCGAAATAATCATAAAATATAGAGATGGAGGGGGAATTGTTCCACCGGCAGATTTGGTAATTAGAACTTCGGGTGAAAAAAGGACTTCGGATTTGGGCTGGCTTTCAACGAATTCAGAACTGGCTTTCATATCAAAATTGCTTCCCAATACCGGCTCCAAAGATATTGTTGAGGCTATCATCGACTTCACGAAAAGAGAACGCCGCTTCGGTGGGAGGCCCGCAACACCCACTTCATAAAAAGCTTATAGTATTTATTTTTACTTCATTTTTTGGTATAATACTTCACTGTTAGTTTGAATTTTATAAACATATGGGTGTTGAAACATCAAATTGCATAACTCATCCGTTCAGGGACCCTGTTGGGCCTGAGGATGAACGAGCACGAGTTCTCTATGATGGATTTAATCCTCGGCATGAACTTTCTTTTCCCGGAGATAATCCCGTTGCTGTAAGAAGTTATGAGGTAAGAAGATTTGAGGATTTGGGAAGATTTCCAAGTGGTGGATTTAACATACGTGAATGGTACCAGAGCAATGAGGACGGAACCGAAAGGCTTTCCCATTTTCATTTGGAGATTTTTCCCCAATTAGAGCCGGCCACATATAAGTTCGTTAACGACAGACTGCAGGCTTCAACCGGTTATGATAGACGTAGAAAAGCCGGCGCTCTTAATGCTCTGCTTCCTACAATTCGGATTTGCCCTGACCTTGCGCTGTCTCTTGCCACCAAAGATGAGCTTTACTTTTCTTTTACAGCCGACGGAAAGGTGATGGTCAATAAAGACAAAAATAAAGCATTGGTTGCTGACAATTCACAGGACCCGCCTGTATACCGTTTTGCATCTTATGTTGAAGAGATTATCGATGATAATACGGAGGAAGATTACCGGGTAAGAGCGATGGGAGCAATATACATAACAGATCTTAAAGAAATTGGGGACATGCTTGTTATTCCTGTAGCAACCGGCGTGATGAAGACGCACAATAAGCGGACAAATGATATTATAAACTCAATTGCACGTCTTGAAGTATCATTAGTAAAAAAACCAATATGAAATCAGGAACAGTAGCATTGGTCGGAAGGCCTAACGCAGGCAAATCAACACTTTTAAATGCCCTTTTGGGGACAAAGGTATCTATTACCTCCCCAAAGCCGCAAACTACACAATTTTCTGTGCAGGCTGTATATGATGACGAAAAGCAGGGGCAAATAATTTTTCTCGATACCCCCGGAATTTTTGCCAAAACTGACAACCCAAAAGCTCATGATATCAATTTCACGGCAGAACACGCGCTCAAAGAAGGAGTTGATGTCATTGTGTACGTCGTTGATAAAACACGGGAAAGGGGAATTGAAGAGAATAAAGTATTGGGAATGATAAGGAAAGTTGATGTCCCAAAAATACTCGTTGTCAATAAAGTTGACAAAAGAAAGCCGGATTTTATGGAGCAATATATGTTCTTGAAAGATGAATTCGATGCGTATATTGAGCTTTCTGCACGCACCAGAACCAATTTGAATGTGTTAATAGACACCATATTTGCTTTTTTACCCGATGGAGAAAAAATGGTCGAAAGTCGTGACCTCCCTACCCCAATTCTCAATATGGATTCGAAGCTTTTTTTGGAAGAAATGATACGGGAAAAAGCATTCTTGAGGTTGAGGCGTGAGGTTCCTTATGCAATACGGGTAGTTGTCGACAGTATTGTCGAGAAGCCGCAAAAAAATATGTCGGTTATAAAAGCGCGCATCATTACACCTCTTCGATACAAAAAAATGATTATTGGAGCTGGTGGCTCAAAGATAAAAGAAATCGGTATGATGACAAGAAG
>JAYRRJ010000065.1:0-9902 GCA_041910135.1 Candidatus Levyibacteriota bacterium | reverse complement strand
GGCTTATTATATTTGCCGAAATGATATGCGCTTTTAAAAACAACTGCTTTTCCTAACGCACCAACAGGAATGTCCGTTACTGAAAGTATTCCTCCAATAAGGCTTATAAGAGCAAAGTCCTCGAGACTTACCGACCTTCCTAAAAATGCGTTGTAGAGGAGATTAAAGACGTTGGATAATGCAGTTGCAAGCAAAATAAGACCTGCCCTTTTCTTTACAGCATCAGTATTTCCAATCGCTTTCTTCAATATATTCATATGTCGTGCCTAAATTAGGCGAATAATGACATCCCGTATCTTACGGGAATAGATATAATTCTTGGCAAACTAAACACTTGTCTTGCTTCCTTTTGTTTCTTCAAATGCAAACCGTGGGTTGTTTTTTCCCAATAGTGAGGTTTTAAAATAAGCTGGTACAAAGCGTAGAACCCCGCAAAAGAAATCATGAGCCAATAGAACGGTACAAAGAAAATATATTTCACCAATGAATACTGCTCACGCTTCATGAGCCCGATCATGTAGTAGTAAAGGTACAAAAAGTTCCCAAAGACCAGTGAAAATCCGGCCATATAGAAAACTACGGCAGGATACAGCCTCTCAATTGCGGGCCCGACGTACGCGTAGAGCGCAAAGTACGAAAAAGTTGCAAGCCACAGGAACGGATTTATGAGAATAAAAGCTATCTTCCCTCCCAGAATGAGGTTGAATAGAAATGCATGATGCCTGTTGGTTTTGACAAAAGCGTATGGATTTCTGGTGTGGACCAAATACGTCTGCATGTATCCTTTTATCCACCGCGAGCGTTGTCTGACCCAATTTCCCCACTTTGAATTTGCCTCCTCAAGAGTTGTTGAGTCGATAATTGCAGTTCTAAATCCTTCCTTAAAAAGTCGTACTCCAAGGTCAGCGTCTTCCGTAACATTGAACGGGTCCCAACCTTGAAGCGACAATAAATCCGCAGTCCTGAAATGGTTTGATGTTCCCCCAAGTGGAATTGTCGTGTTAATGGATTGGTACCCTGTAAGCGTAACGTCAAACCACAGTGAGTACTCGGCCGTAAAAAAGCGCGTCAAAAGATTTTGATGAGGATTGTGGTAATTGAGCTTTGCTTGAAGACACTTAACCGAGCCCCCTGCCTTTTTGAACGCAAGATATGCCTTTTTTAGCTGCAGTGGGTCCGGAATATCCTCAGCGTCATAAATAACTAAATATTCACCTCTCGCATACGAAAGTCCGTAATTGCATGCTTTTGGCTTTGTTTTGGGCTGCGAATTCGGAACCACAAGCGTTTTGACAAAGAAAGGCAGATTGAGTGTTTTTGCAACTTCCTGCGAATCCTTATCATCCTCTTCCAGTAAAAGCAAAACGTCAAGTTTGTCTTTTGGCCATGAAAGGCGCGAAATAGCATCTACGAATTGCGCGATTATATGCCCCTCTTTGTAGAGCGGACAAAGAATCGTATATGCAGGAAGTTCGTTGTCAGTAAGTTTTTCAATGGTTTCTTCACTGATACTTATTTCCTGCGGGTTGTTAAGACTTTTTAATATAAGAAACGCGTTGAAGACAACATCAAGAAAATACACGGTCGAAAGAATTGCTATAAGAATTCCCAATGTTGCCATCAGGTTTATGACAAGACCCACCGCTATAAGACTTACAAGAAAACCGATAAGTAATTTCTGTCTCAAAAGAAAGGTTCTTATCGCGCTTTTTCCTTGAGGAAGCGTCGTGTGGGTAAGAAACTGACGCCTCTTAAATCCCATCCCTGCCCCTACCATTCCTTTTTTTCCGTTTGCAGGAATTGTAACCGGATGGATTTTCTTGAATTTGAATTTCAAAGCGTTAAGACCTATCTCAAACGATGTCTTTATTGACTCAACCTTCGAGCTTCCTTTCTTTCTCTTCGCGAAAGCAATGTCATAAGACGTAGTCCTAAATCCTGCTTCACGGGAGCGATGAAGGAATTCCAAATCGAAAGTCCATTGGGAAGAAGGCACAAATTCCACAACATCAATCACTTTTTTCCTAAAAACCTTCAATCCGGACTGTACATCCTCGGAGATGCCAAACAGTAGCTTTCCGAAAACTTTTCGGAAAGTTGTGCTCATGAAGCGCCTACTAAACGTATCCTTGTATTTTTTCCTGTTGGCAACAACAATATCGGCCTTTACAAGTTTTTCTGCCATCGGAAGAAGGGCTTCGGGAGGATACTGTAAATCGGCATCAATGATGGCAATGTTGTCGTATTCTGTTCTCAAGAATCCTTCAAGAAGAGAATAAGCTTTACCTTTTTTCCCTACTTTCGTATAAAACTTCACAGGATATGCCTCACAAAGAGCGTTGATTCGAAGTGCCGTACGGTCGGTAGATTTATCGTCAATGAAAATTATTTCGTATTTATAGCCGGCAGGGAAAAGTGTGCTATTTATGCGTACGACAAGTTCTTCGACATTTTCAACTTCATTATAGGTTGGAACAATAATCGAAATTTCTTTTTTGAACGTATTCTTACTCATTCTCCGCACCTCCTACTTTATGAATTTGAATAAAATCTCCAAGAGAATTTGAAGAAACACGATAATGCCCACCAAACTCTACAGCCTCAAGGTCTCCTTCTTTTATGTATTTGTAGATGGTCAACACGCTCAAACGAAGAATATCTGCTACTTCCTGCACGGTTAAAAAGGCACTGGTTTTGTTATATCCCATATTGTTTTAATATAAGCTGTGAATTATAGGCTACTTGAATGATAATGTCAACTATCTACTACTAGCTGATATGCTTTGGTTCTATGAGGTTATACCAAATTTAGTCAGATATGCTTACTTAAATGCACAAAGGCGATTTAACCAAACAAAAATAAGATAATTGACAGAAAGCTAAAATAACGAAGTTATAAAATAACTATACGATGTCATAACATGCCAATTTATTATTGAGTTATGATTTCTCATTCTTGCTGGGAGTTATTGTCACAAAAGCGGTATAATTCATTCCGATGCTTAAAAACAATCTTTTTACATACAGAACCGATAAAGGGCTTACTCAGGAAGAGTTAGGACACAGTATAGGAGTAACAAGACAAACAGTTATTGCGATAGAAAAGGGAAATTATACTCCATCGGTCCTTCTTGCAATTAAAATTGCAAAATACTTTAATGTAAAGGTCGAAGATATTTTTTCAGTTGAAAATGAGAGATAAAAATATACTAGCCGAGTTCTTAGTTTCTGTCATTCTTATTATCTTTCTCGTTCTCTTTTTGAGCCCTACAGACTTACTCATGCCGATGAATGCGACGGGAATGACAGGGATAATAGTCATCGTTTTGTTTTTTATCTTTGCAGGCTTAATTTGGAGAGAGAAGGGCAATGATGAAAGAGAGAGCTTGCATGTACTTGGAGCCGGAAGAATATCCTTTATTGTTGGGCTATTGATAGCAATTATTGGCATTGTTAAACAAAGTCTGAGCCATGATATAGACGCATGGCTCATCTTCACTGCAATTGGAATGATACTTGCAAAGGTAGGATACCGCTTCTATTCCTCAAGAAACAAATAATACTTCAAATGTAAAGTCTACTTGACATTTACTCATTGTGAGAGTACGCTTTTTCTATGATTCTTTTTCTCTTCGCTTTTTTGGGAGGACTCGTTACTGTTCTTTCTCCTTGTATCTTACCTGTGCTTCCCATAGTTCTTTCCGGCTCATTATCCGGCGGACACAGACGCCCAATAGGCATAGTGGTAGGGTTTGTTTTGAGCTTCACGCTCTTCACTCTTTTTATTTCGACGATAGTAAAAGCGACCGGTATATCATCAGATGCGTTGCGTACCATTTCTATAGCCGTTATCTTTCTTTTTGGCATTAGCCTTTTGGTACCCGGGTTTCAGGCCTTGATGGAACGTCTTTTTACAAAAATTGCAGGTGCATTTTCCTCCCGAAATACTCAAGGAGCAGGCTTTTTCAGCGGTATTGCTCTTGGACTTAGCCTTGGGCTTGTGTGGACACCTTGTGTTGGCCCAATTATTGCATCAGTCATAACTCTTGCAGCCGCCAATTCGGTGAGCGGCGCTGCAGTACTTATCACTTTTTCGTATGCTACGGGCACTGCAATTCCGATGCTTCTTATTACTTTCGGGGGAAGAGCCCTTTTGCGAAAAATCCCCTGGCTACTTAAAAACACGGGAGGTATTCAAAAAGCATTCGGAATTCTTATGATTGTGACGGCAATAGCAATGTTTTTTGGCCTTGACCGCACGTTTCAAACCTATATCACAAATACATTCCCCCAATATGGTGCCGGTCTTATAAAAATAGAAGATAACAAAGCAGTAAAAGATTCGTTGAAAGGACTCAAAACGCCCTCTATTGACCAACAGATGCTCGGCAAACCTGTTGATATGAATACATATCCGGCTGCACCGGAATTCATTCCGGGCGGTAAATGGTTCAATAGTGAGCCCCTTACTATATCCCAACTAAAAGGGAAAGTAGTCCTCGTCGACTTTTGGACATACACGTGCATCAACTGCATAAGAACACTTCCCTACATTAAGTCCTGGAATGAAAAGTACAAGGACAAGGGGCTTGTCATTATAGGAGTACACACTCCAGAATTTGAATTCGAGAAGAACGCTGACAATGTAGAAAAAGCATTAAAAGATTTTCAAATTACCTATCCTGTTATGCAAGACAACAACTATGACACCTGGAATGCGTACGAAAATCAATATTGGCCGGCCAAATACCTCATCGACAAGAACGGAAAAGTAAGAATGACACATTTTGGTGAGGGAAATTATGATGAGACGGAAAAGCAAATTCAAGACCTTCTGAAAGAAACAGGTGCAACTGTCAACGAGAAAGTTGACAACAAAGAGTACACCATAGAGACACTCTCCCCTGAAACGTATTTAGGGTACGACAGGCTCGGAAATTTTGCCTCAAAAGAAGGTGCAAAACTCGATACAGATGTAACATATTCTCTTCCGGACAAACTTAATTTTAATGCTTTTGCATACGAGGGAAAATGGAACATCGGAAAGAGTACCGCAATGCCCTTCACAAACTCACTGCTTGCCTATCATTTCAATGCAAAAGACGTGTATCTTGTCATAAATAGCAAAAACGGGAATTCCAAAATAAAGGTGTTACTTGATGGTCTCGCATTGCCGCAAAATGAGGAAGGAGTTGACGTAAAAGACGGAGAGGTAGCGGTAAGTGAAAACAGGCTCTATCACCTTCTTCATTTTCAGAAAGCGGAAGAACACGTTCTGCAACTTATTTTTCTTGATGACAATTCAATGGTTTTTGCTTTCACTTTCGGATAAGCGGAGCTTTCCTTTGGATAAGCGAAGCTTTCCTTCGGATAAAGTCCGAAAGCAAGCTCTGCTTACGCAAGGCAAGGCTAGCCTACCTTTGGATAAATTCCAAAGTTTTTAGGTAACGGAGAAGAAATTCTGCTTTGTCTTTATCCAATAATCTTCTTGTCTGGTTAATTTTTTACTATCAAGAGGATTTTCGAGCAAAAATTTAATTGCCTCTTCGAGATACAATGTATTTTGAGAACCTTTCACAAGCACTATCGCATTTTCAGGAAGTTCTTCTTTTATGTGAAGTGCTGCCTGGACAGCATTCTTATAAGCTTCCACTTTCCTCGTTTTTCCTTTTTTTCCTACGTATTCTTTGACAATTGGAACAACAAATTCTGTGGTTAATGGCCCGACGCAGTAAAGCTCATCAACTACCCCGACCAGTGCTCGTGCTACCTCTTCATGCTCGGTTTTTGCCTCGTTACCAAGCTCTCTCATATCCCCCATCAGAAAAACAACCGGTCTTCCTGTTTTTCCCTTGAGATTTTTTAAAAGCTCGAGAAAGGAAAGCACAGTGCTTTTTGAAGAGTTGTACGATGAATCGATGATAAGCGAATTCTTAATACCGGCAATTAGGGACGACCGGCCTTTAGGAATCGTGAAATTCTTCTCCAAAGCTTCTTTTATTTGAGTGTAAGACAATCCAAGAGCATGTCCGGCTAAAAGAACCGAAGCAAAACTTTCTCTAGAAGCAGGGGGAAGCAATATTCCGGGAAAAGAAAGCTCAAGTCTCCGCTCTCCTTTCTCGTTTGGAATAATATAGGTAAATTTAGTTTTTTTGGTCGTTACGCTGTAGTCTCCATAATAAATTGAATTTTTCTTGTTAGTCCCGAAAGTCCGAAGAATCAAAGACTCATTTCTTGCCTTCTTCTCAATCTTTTCAACCAGTCGCATATCATCTTTATTGTAAATACCCACTTTTGTATATCCGTTGGTAATGATTTTACTGTCCTCTTCCGCAATCTTTCCCAAAATGAACTCAAGCGTATCTTTTGTATACTTTTTAAGAAGTTTTTCAAATTGCTGCGTGTGGGTTGCCGTTGCATTCAAATCAATACTCATATCGGGTTTTACTATCGTTAAAAGATAGGACATGTTTTTGGGAGGATATGGATCATCAATACCCATTTCCACTATGAGATGCGTTATCCCCTTGAGGTGATGCAGCCTGAATGGAGCCCTTAGAAGCGTTTTTAGCCAATTTTTTTTATCAAACCCGGAAATATCAATACCCAGAATGCCTAAAGGAACACCAGTTTCCGAGTTACCGCTTACTACTTCAGTTTTGAAGAAATCCTTTAGCGCGGCATGGAGAGCATTTCTGGTTGACGATTTGCCTACGGAACCCGCCACGCCAATCACATAAGGCCTATGAAGCATCAAAGCAAGCCTTGCCCAAAACCGAAGATAAAATAATACCGCTCTCACGAGAAAATCCCGCATGAGGTTATTTTAACACAGGCTTCGCCATCAAGCGTTGATTAACCAATTTATGCAATCAGGACTTGACGAGTATCGGTTCTCTCATATATATTAGGTATCTATGGATGACAATTCTTTACAGGACGCACCCGTTGTAGACGGAGAGCTCGCAATACCAACTCAGGAAGAGGGAACTACAAACACCCAACCACAAAATCAGGCAGAACTTGTCGTTTCCTTGACCAATCTCATCAATTCAAATTTGACAGAAATCGGCAATCTCGAGAAAGAAATGGCAAAGCATAAAGAGATGATTGATAACGTTCTCGAAAACGATGCCACATACAAACAACACGCCGAAGCTTCCAAAGAGGCGGCTCGGGTAAAGGGTGCCACAAAAAAAGAAATCTTCAAGAGACCCGACGTAAAACACGTTGTTGAAAAACTTAATGAATTGAAGGAGAATTTAGCCGATACAAGGGACGAATTGTCTAATTACATCCAGGAATACGCTCAAACATCTGGGCAGAATTATTTTGAAGCTGAAGACGGAACGATACAAGAAATAATCTACGTTGCAAAACTCCGCAAAAAAGCAGTCTAACCTCTTTTTCCCAACAAAATACCGCAGACAAAATATCATTCTGAATACTTTCAGAAGCTCTATCCTGAATTTCTTCAGGACGACATTTTAGTGCTGCGGTATTTTTATTAGTTCCTGTTCCAGTCTCCTCCTCCTCGTCTATCGTCTCTTCCTCCTCTTCCTCCTCCTCCACGTCTATCAAATCCGCCTCTTCCTCCTCCATAACCTCCGCCTTGTGGTCTCTCTTCTCGTGGTCGTGCGACTGAAACAAAAATTGTTCTGTCTCCCAAAGCCGACTTGTCAAGAGCAGTTATAGCTTCTTGAGCTTTTGCGTCGTCTTCAAGTTCGACGAACCCAAATCCTTTGCTTCTGCCGGTATCCCGATCAGTGATAAGGGTAGCTGAAAGAACAGCTCCATAATCTGCAAATAAATTTTTGAGTTCATCTTCTGTTGTTTGATAAGGTAAATTTCCAATATAAAGTTTTGTCATTAATATTTCACCACCTTTCTATTTGGGATTAAATGTAGATTTGTGTCAATAGTTATCTGGGGCTAAATGCGGCTTTCTTCCTCTTAGCTATTTGTATTATAGCATAAAATCGGTTTTGCAACAGAAAAAGTCTTGTAGGATTTTGCCTGTACATTTTGTACTCAATTTTTTGCCTCAAAAATGTACGTGAAGCGTTAATCTTTTCATGATATAAAAAGACATAGTGTATATAGTTTTTATATAGTTGACAGTAAGAAGGGGGAACCTTATGATGGGATTAGTTTTGGGCTGCCTTACTAAACAACCCCGTCTATCGGGGTTGTTTTTTTGACAACACCAATGACCAGGCGAATGGGTGCTTGCTTTTTACAACCGTCAGTCCATTTTTCTTAAGAAACGATTCAAATCCCCAAGAAGTCCAGTGATTTATATGTTCTGGGTGATTACCAAGGCTTTTCAGATACTTTCCTCTCAAAAAATTGGCCATAATAAAAAAGGGTTCATTCGGAACTGAAAAAATAATGTATTTTGAAGTCACGCGCCTCATTTCCGCAACGGCTTTTGCCGGATCCTCCAAGTGCTCCAAAACTTCTGTACAAATTACCAGGTCAAATGAATTGTCGGGATACTTCAGATCATACACATCACCTTTGGAAAGAGTTAACTCGGGGTATATCTTTTTACCTATTTTTATCGCGTCGTTGGAATAATCTATCCCTTCGGCTTTTTTCCCAATCTTTTTCTCCTCAAGTTTTTTCAGAGTAAACCCTTCTCCGCACCCTACGTCCAAAATAGATACCGCCCGTAATGGCTTTACCATTTTGAAAAATTCCTTATAAAAATTCCCGATTAACGCTTTTTGAATAGGATTGGTATTCGCGTGTTTTTTGTAATTGGTAGTCTCGGCCATGGGTACTATTATCCGTTACAGTGAATTTCTTTTCAAGAGTGATATTGCTATACTAAAAAATGCATGAAAATCGTTGGCAAATTCGTCTTATGGTTTGTAATACTACTTGTTGGAGGTAATTTTTTGCTGGCAGCAATTACTTATAGCCACGACGCGCATTTCTCCTCCTTGCGTTCAATAATCTCTCCACTCCCCCAAATTTTGACTAACGCTTTTGCCCACAAAGCCAATGCGAGTGATTTTTGGCAACCTAATTTACGCTCATTTCAATCGTATCAAAGGAAGCCGGAATTGACTTCGCGTGCGGCCATTTCCTATGATACCTCAACAGACACCCTGCTTTACTCAAAGAATATCGACGAAAAATTACCTATCGCCTCTCTCACAAAAATTATGACCGCCGTAATAGCTCTTGAGGACATGAATCTTACCGACAAGATACCGGTCTCAAAATCGGCTGCAACAATTGGGGAAGATTCGATGGGGCTTACCGAAGGAGAAAAACTCACCCTTGAAGAGTTGTTGCATGGCTTAATCCTTAACTCCGGAAATGATGCAGCAGAAGCAATAGCGCAAGGAAGCACAGTCAAAAGGGACGATTTTCTGCATCTTATGAACAAAAAAGCCGAAGACCTGGGGCTTACAAACACGCGCTTTTCTAATCCCTCCGGCCTTCAGGGGGACGGAACACAATACAGCACAGTAAAGGAGTTGCTTGTTTTAACTCGATACGCCCTAAGAAAGGAAGAATTTGCCAAAATTGCAGCAACATATGAATACGATATCCCAAAGACTCCTGAACACAAAGCATTTACTCTTTACAATGAAACAAATCTTCTGACAACCTACCCCGGAGTCAAAGGGGTAAAGACGGGCTTTACGGATGAAGCCGGAATGTGTCTGGTAACCTATCTTGACTATCAAGGGCACAAAATAATAGCAGTATTACTCAATAGCGGAAACAGACGACAAGAGATGATGGAGCTATTAGACTATAGCCTCAAGAGTCTTGGAGTGAACCCGCCTTCCCACGGATAGTTTTCCTTGGTATAATTCATGTGAGCTAGCCTGAGTGGTGGAATGGTATACACGCACGCCTTAAGAGCGTGTGGCGCAAGTCAT
>JAYRRJ010000064.1:0-2186 GCA_041910135.1 Candidatus Levyibacteriota bacterium | reverse complement strand
TACCTATTCCACCAAAAGCAGAGTACTGGTTGCCGTGAATTAGAGATGACAGGTCCCTAGTAAGATTGGAGCTTTTATCCTTCTCTCCGAATTCTTGCAAAGTATATTTGAAAATTAAGTAAGCCAAAAAGGCCACATCTTTATTGTGATAGAAATATACAGTGTATTGATCATTGTCATACGCCGAATTCTGCCCGTCTTTTGCATCCATCCAAAATAAAGAAGGGACCTCTACCCAACTGGTCTGCTTTGTTGTATTGATATAACGAGTAGTAATCTTTTTTGCAAAGTTATATTTAAGCTTTCTTGGGTCCATTCCGTGTGTAATTTCGCCAATTACTCCATTCATCTGCTCGAGGCTTGCCGGAGCTGTAAAATATGCAAAAACCGTTGTTTCATGCCGCTTGCTACTCAAATAATCTCTCGTTAAAGTATGGGTTGCACAGACCTGAGTAACCGGATGCTCATCTACTGCCTTGACAATCCTTTCGATGGAAGGCTGTTCACCGGCTGTGCTTTCGATATCCCTTAGATACAATCTGGCGTATTGAGTAAGTTCGGGTGGTGATCCTTTATATACTCTTCTCGGAGCTATCATCTCCTCGCTGTCATCACCCGTGCCAAATCGGTATATTGGCGAGACTGAGAGTCTTTGAGTTTTCTTGTTATCACCATATGCACGCCTATCTTCATACTCCTCAACCCCTGCCTTTAGCTCTTCCCATTGACCCTGTCCATGTGATGAGAGTGAATCCAAATCTTGGTGCTCCATTGTCCCCAAAACAGGCATCCGTTCCATATCCGCTCTTTCATCATATCCGGCATCAAGATATTTTCCGCTTTCCCAATGGTAAAAATTACTTGCGATAAGATAGGTGTTCACCGTCGGAAACTCATTTCCATCCTTTATCATTTGTACTATTTCTTCAGAAGTTGGAAGTCTTTGACCAGTCTTTGTATCGCTTGGTGCTCCGTCAACCGCCATCCACCCGTATTGGTCAAACATATTAACTCTCCTTGGATTAAAGCGAAACTCACCTTCATTCATCTTAATGACATTATTGGAGAAAGTATCTATGAGTCTTTGGGTTGCATCCGGACCTGAAACTTCACGAGGAACATAGACAATAATCCTTCCCTCTTTTTTTTGTTCTTCAATCCACTCTTGAGAGTACGGAAAATCTTCTACCTCCATCTCTTTGTCTCTTTCTCTTGAGGAATGCGAAACAGCATCATGCCATTTCAACCACATCATTTGCCATATATCCGTAAGGTTTGTAGGAGTAAATTCACCGGATTCAAGTACCGGTTTTACCTCTGTGTAGTATTGACTTGCCAGATCTTCCCGGTATGGTCCTTGTGCCGTTCGAAAATCCATTCCTTGGAGTGATTCGAGTCTTCTATCCATGCTTAATTTTATCCAATATATTGCGTAAGTCTGCTTTTTATTGCTTCAGGGAGCGAACTGATTGTGCCATTTTCGATAGCAAAAAGAACTGAAGGCGGAATAGATAATTCCTGAGCCAAATCGCCAATACTTTTTTTCTGATTTCTTCTTGCAATAACTATTTGTTGTGCAAACGCTTCACTCACCCCTGCTTCCTCCCGAGCCTCTGTGGGCCCATATTTTGCTTCGATTCTCTCAAGTACGAAGTCTGTATCAAAATTTCCATAAAGAATATCCATAAAATCAGGCAGCATCCTTTCTCCTTTCAGTATTCTGTCGAATAACTCCTCAGGCACATAACGGGAACGTGCCAGATCTGAAAGCATCAGCGCCTTTCTTCTTTGGTTTGCGGTAGCATTTGGGTCTCTTGAGGGTCGCGCGAATTCTGCCAGCAAAGCCATTTCCGCAGAAGGATACATCATTATGGGAATTGTTGCCTCATTTCCATTAGGCATCCTTTTTGTTATAACAACTACTCCCCTCGCAACTCTGCCTTGAGTGTTATTGAGATTTTTTTGCCTCCTAAAAAGTAACGTGTCTATTGTTAAATCCGTGTTCCCCGGGGTAATTGCACAAAGCAACCTGTTGAGTTCATCGATGTCCTTGACCGGACCTTTTGGCGCGACTATTACAACACCTGCATTAACCCTTCGGTCTACTGCGGTGTTCCTTGAACTTCGTCTCGAGGGCATAACATCTACCTTATCCTGCTCTCTCAAAGCTTTTTTCAAGTCTTCAT
>JAYRRJ010000063.1:0-4917 GCA_041910135.1 Candidatus Levyibacteriota bacterium | reverse complement strand
GTTTGATAGTTGCCGAAATATATCTTAGGATGAGAAATTACAACGTCCAAAAAAATGTGTATGGAATTGAAAATGTTCACCCATTTCTGCAGGTAAAAATGACAAAAGGATTGGGTGAAAAATATCATATTAACACTTTAGGTTTTCGAAACGATGAATTCAAAAAAGTAAAAGACAATGAAGCGTATAGAATTGTGTTGGTTGGTGGGTCAACCGTTATTAATATTGATGTTCCTTATGAGAAAAATGTCGGCAAAGTTCTTGAGGATGAATTGACAAATTATTATCACAAAAAATTTGAAGTGATAAATGCGGGTGTTCAGGGATATACGACAGAGCATTCAATAATCGACTACATGTTTCGTATCAGTGAATTAAAGCCCGATATGGTTATCATGTGGCATGGGGTAAATGACTTATATGCCTCTTGTCCTACAAAACTTGGTACCTATAAGTCCGATTACTCACATTTGATAGGCCAACTCGAGAATGCTGTTTTTTCCTATTTCAAAGAGCCAATCATTCAATTTAACGTGCATTCCGTTGCTGTCGATTACATTCTTAATCTGGCGAGTCGGTACCTCTATGCGGATATAATACCTCTTCTTGAAAAAAGACCGCAACAGATTCGATTTGCAAATAGCAAAGATACTGATTTTGATTTTCCGAGCATTAATAGTTATAGGCGGAATTTGGACTATTTTGTGAATATTGTGAAGCATGATAACGTGCAGGTAGTATTGGGAAATCAACCGAATATATATAACAAGCTCGTGGAGTTTAGAATGGATTACGCTTCGCTTGTGTGTTATGAAAAAGGGAAACGCTCAAGTTTGAGCTCCGTTGCAAAGGCCATGAGTCAATTCAATAATGTGACAAAAGAGGTGGCTGACAATAACGGCGTTCCTTTCATAGATTTGGATGCTGTTCTCCCGAAAAACAAACGATATTATATAGACGTCGTCCATTGGACAGCCGAAGGAAATGCCGTCATCGGAAAGGAATTGTTTAAATTTATCCGTGATAATAATTTCATTCCAAATTAATGACTGATTTTAAGATTGTCAGGTCAAAAAGAAAGTCAATTGCAATTGTAATTTTGCCAACCGGAGCTGTTGAGGTAAGAGCACCAAAATTCATTCCTGAATTTGCTATTAAAGCATTTGTCAAAAGTAAAAGTGAGTGGATAGAAGAAAGACAGGCTCATGTTCTCAAAAACAAAATTGTCCCAAAACAATTTGTTAACGGGGAGAAATTTCTTTATTTAGGAAATGAATACCAACTCTTGTTGGGTCCTTCCCCGCATATTGAAATAAAAGAAGATACGATATACTTTCCCCTAGCACTTGCCAAAAACGGTCACAATACGCTTGAAAAATGGTATATAAAACAGGCAAAACAAGTTATCAAAAATCTTGTGGATGAATATTCAACAGAAATGAAACTGCCATATAGCGGAATCTCCTTCTCGGACACAAGTTCAAAATGGGGTTCATGTACTCCCGACAACAGACTGCAATTTAATTGGCGCCTTGTTATGGCACCTCTTCTTGTTGTCCGCTATGTTATTATCCATGAATTGGTTCATACTGTTGAAAAAAATCACAAAACTCTTTTCTGGAACAAAGTCCGTGCCAAAAACCCGAGCTACAAAAATCAGATAAAGTGGTTAAAGGAAAACGGTGACAAACTGAAAATATAATCCTATACATCTTAAAACTCCTCATTTACAATAGGTAAAATATGGGTTTACTTCGGTTTATCTATGCTCTTGCAGTTGTTGTTATTCACACAACTCCCATTCTTGGATTTACACTTCTCTCACGCGACTTGGCGGTTTGGTCATTTTTTATTATCTCGGGTTTTTATATGGGTCTTATTCTTAATGAAAAATACACCGGAAAAAATAGCTCTTTTTTTCTTTTCCTATCCAACAGATTCTTAAGGATTTATCCGGTATATTTTGTGAGTCTCCTGCTGACGGTTGGAGCTCTTTTAATGCTTTCTTTTTTTCATCTCCCAAATCCTTTGTCCGAATATCTCTCAATTCATGCCACTGTCGTTTCAAGAATTTGGGACACACTTCGGAATATTACGCTACTTATAGCACCCGAATATTTCTACGAGCCAAAGATTTATCCCGGATTTATTCTTTTGTCGCAGGCGTGGACTCTGCAGCTCGAGTTGCTATTTTATTTCTTTGCACCATTTCTCTTCCGGAAAAAATGGTATCTTGTGCTATTTATTCTTCTTTTGGTTCTTCTTTTTGACTATAAATTTTTATTCCCCATGAAATTATTCGCAGGGCAATCTCTTGTTTACCGTTTCCTTGCAAATGTTCCGTTTTTTTTGATGGGTGGAGTAAGTTATAAATTGTATTCAGGATTATCAAAAATAAAATTCAAGGAGAAGACACTGTCGGGTATCTATATCATTTTTCTCTTCATCACATTTTCCTATAATTATTTGTACATTAATGTGCCATTTGTTTCCTCACGCCATCATACGGATTGGCTATATTACATCGGACTGTTAATTGTTATTCCTTTTGTTTTTTCTTATACAAAGAAAAGCAGTTTTGACAGATTTATCGGAGAACTTTCCTATCCTGCCTACATCATCCATACATTGGTAATAACGCTGACGGCTGCTTTGTTCCCCGGCTTCTCAAATTCGTCGGTGTATCCTTTTGTTGTGATAATGATAACCGTGGTAGCGTCCATATTGCTTGCATTATTCGTAGACAGAAAGATTGACGGGTGGCGGCAAAAAAGATTGCGGCTTTCTCCTAAAAAGAAGAATCAATTCTATGGATTTTTCCAAAACTGCCTTTAAAAAAAAAGAAGAGAAAGTGATTAAGTCTGGTATACTCATTTATTGATGGATAAAACTGAAATTGTAGACCCACAAGTATTGGAAAGTCTCAGAAAAAATAACATAAAGTTCCAAGTTTTTGAATGTGATGAGGCTTTTGCCGATACCTATTCTTTTTGTGAGAAATACGGATTTTCCCTTTCGGAGTCGGCAAACACAATTATAATTGCCGGGAAAGGGGAGCAGATAATGTATGCGGCATGTGTGGCTCTTGCAACTACAAAACTGGACGTTAACAAAAAGGTATGTCAATTGTTGGGAGTTAAAAAAGCTTCATTTGCGACACAAGAACAAACCATTCACGAAACAGCAATGAAGATAGGAGGAGTAACCGTTTTTGGAATTGAAAATATGCCGATATTTGTCGACTCGAAGGTTATTAATAACGTGCGGATTGTTATGGGCGGAGGAAACCGTATATCAAAAATATTGCTTGACCCGCATGAGCTCGTAAAATTTCCGAACGTTCAGATAGTTGAAGACCTTGCCATTATGAAATGATCAGACGTCCTAATAATTTTTCCTGCGGTAGAATACAAAAAGCAAAACAAAAGACACAAGCGCGATTATTATTAGGACAGTGATGATGGTGTTTATTGTTGTCGGAGGAATTATTTGGGTTGCTGCAGTCTGAAAGGAAGTTTCATCGGTATTTACGACTATCGACCCGCTTGCGATAGTTGCAGCGCGTTGCCGTATTTCTAACGGATGCAGTGAAACCAAATAAATTACGGGAATAGTAATTGTTGCAAAGAAAAGGATCAAAAAAGGTACAAAGAATAGGGAGGAAACGGATTCCCGTAGTCTTCTTAAAAATGGTTTACTTCTAATTTGGCGGACCACAGGATTATTATTTCATCATTTGTCGGAGTTTTTCAACCTCTTTCCCCGTAAGCGCTCTATACTCTCCGCTTTTTAGCCCTTCAAGTGTTAAATTGCCGAATTTTATTCTTTGCAGGTCAAGTAGCGTAAGCTTTTGCGCATCACACATTCTCCGAATTTGCCTTTTTTTCCCTTCAAATATAGTAAGCTCTAAAATGGTCGCATCTTTGCGCTTTTGAACAATAGTAACTTTGGCAGGCGCGGTTATTCCATCTTCAAGTTCTATTCCTTTTTCCAGAGCTTCTATTTGGAGGTGAGAAACAGTGCCTTTGATTGCGAGCTGGTATGTCTTTCCAATATGAAATTTCGGGTGGATAAGCATATTGGTAAGGTCCCCGTCGTTAGTGAGAATTAGTAATCCATGAGTGTCCCTGTCGAGCCGTCCTACCGGAAATATGCGGGTTTCGGTTTTGATAAGGGACACTACATCTTTCCTTCCGAATTCATCGGAGGAGGTTGAGATTATTCCTTTCGGCTTATTGAGAAGATAATATTCCTTTTTTGATTTTTTCAAGCTTTGACCGTTCACTTTGATGGTGGCTCGGGTAGGTACCCGTTGTCCGTGCTCGGTGATTTTTACCTCATCTGCCGTAACCCTGTTGTTTTTGATGAATTGCTCTACGCCCCTTCTTGAAGAAAGGCCGAGAGAGGAAAGAAGTTTGTCTGCGCGTATTGTTTGCTGCTTCATTGAATTATCCCGTTATTTTATCAGCGTATGGAATTTTGTGTACGAAAAATGCTATCCCAAAAGAAATTATTGAAATTATCAAGAACAGTAATGGGTCAAACCAAATGTTTCTTAGTAATACCGAATTGCCATTGCCAATAATTGTATCAATGACATTGTCCCACAATAAAGACTGAATGAGTACATGGACAAAAAATACAAAAAAAGAAAGCTTTGACATATTGATAAAAAGGTTTCTCAAAAACTGCGTTTTTTCCAATGTGAAATAGAGCAGCGATGAAAGAGAAAGTGTATAGAGATAATTTAGTGGGCCAAATTGGTTGTAGATAAAACGTGAAGTATGGTATCTCATGCTTAATGCCTGGACATGTGCGAATATGATGAATGGGAAGAGAATTGTTGCAAAGGCAAAAACATATATATACCGCTTTACAAATTTAAAAATGTTTTCTTTATGGTGGCTTGCGACCATC
>JAYRRJ010000062.1:0-2219 GCA_041910135.1 Candidatus Levyibacteriota bacterium | reverse complement strand
GCAAAATCCCACCAAGTATGAGCCCATTGCCGATCTCAGTGGGACGACGATGATGGTGGAGGCACGCCCTACAGTGAGCGAATCCGTTTTCTTGGAAAAGGGGCAGCTTTTATCTACGTTTAAAGATAGGTTTGATCAAATATCTCCAGAGAATAAATATAAAATTTATAGTTATTTCAAGCTAGTACTTGACAATACTACCGCAGGAGAAAAA
Source organism: Candidatus Levyibacteriota bacterium (assembly GCA_041910135.1). Classification (GTDB taxonomy): domain Bacteria; phylum Patescibacteriota; class Microgenomatia; order Levybacterales; family GWA1-39-11; genus JAUSNA01. Next base: position 2,005 of record JAYRRJ010000062.1, on the reverse strand, counting down.
GATATTAAAAAAGCCGCAAACTCACTCGTTGGATATTTTTTCGAAATTGAAAAAAAAGTTCAATTCATGAATAATCCTCAAGGAGGATATGGGTGACAAGCTAGTTCATTAGAAACTTTTTGAAGAAATGTGGAAAAGGTTTTTTTGGTACCAAATACCCATCTCTCGTCTCATTGAAAAATTATAGATGAGAAATTTCATCTCTTGTTCTCAGAATATGCAAAATGAGCAACGGAAAGAATTGCTAAGAAAAGGGAAGAGATAGAAAAGACAAAGGCAGAGATAGCCGAGACAAAGGCATATATAGAAAAGACAGAGGCAGAAATCCGGGAATTAGAAAAACTCATTAAAGAGCTTCGTGATATTATGGGTCAACTTTAATCTCACATATTTTTCATTTTATAAATAATAATTAATTTAAAGTATATGCTGTAGGACGAGTGAGGTTTTAGAGGCTCAGTTGTGATTAGAGCCTTTGCCATCTGTCAGCGGATAGAAAATCCAACCGCACGACGCCAAATATCGCAAGCGGGTCTGAATCGCTGGTTTTGCTCTCTCACCAATGGATGCGCTGATCGGCCCAATCGTCAGGTGCTGGCTGTGTTGTTTGATCCCAAGCCGCCAGCGCGAACATTCCCCATGGCGGCAACGTTAGACATTGCATTATTTCACCCGCCTGAGCAATCTGTAATAAACGGGCTTTCCATCCTCCCCGCCTGCAAGGCTCATCATCAGATCACCAGGCTCAATAAACTTCAAACCTTTGGCGAAGAGATTCATTCCCCACAGCTCTTTTTCGTGGCCATAATCGACAATCAGAAAATCACCCTTCCAGCTATATCGAGGGGCACCTTGGGGAGCTGCCTTGAAAATTTCCTCAAGGTCATTCGCATTCAGGTTCGCGTCTTTACTGCTTGCAAATGACGCAAACCTGCCATCTTTGTAGAACCCAAACCATTGATAAGGTGGTAGTGCCTCAAAACTGGTGATCAAACCAAAACTCCAAACTCGAAGCGATTGATAAAAAGTCCAATCACTATGTCATGCATCTTCACAATCTTCGAAAAGCAAATGGTTTTACGCACCAACCGTTTGATGCGAGTACGCAGGGTTAGATGTTTGCGTTCAATTTTCTGAGTATTCCTTTTCCCAACAATTTGTTGCTCTGGAGGAAGATGACGTTCGTATGCACCCCAATCGTCGGTATGGAATCTGCGAATGCCAAAAGGTTCAAGTAGCGCCTTCAGTTTGAGAAACACGGCATCCTTGCGATCTCCGAACACATAGGCAAGAATTTTTCCGGATACATGGTCAATCGCATGCCAGAGCCAACGTTGATTGGCTTTCTTTCCGACATAACTCCACATTTCATCCAACTCGGCATCAAGAACTTTCTCAATCCTGACAGTCACTTGCGATACATCGATAGCAGCCAGCACTGACCGATTAACCGAATCCAGTTTGGTCTCTTGTTTCTTGATTTCACTGATCACCGTGTTCTGGCTGATACCCAATACTCGGGATGTGTCACGTATTCCGCTACCATTCATCGCCATATCAATGATCAACTTCTTCGTTCCAAGCACGCAGGCTTTGTACTCGTAGTTCAGGATAAATGTCTTGTTCGGACATTCTGATCGTCGACATTCATAGCGTTGCTTTCCATCTTCTGTTTTGCCTCGTTTCACAACTTCGTCACAGTTACATACCGGACAATAAACCGCAACATGTGCCATTGTGATTACCTTTCATGAAGTCGCAAAAATACTATGGACTTCGTGCAATGCACAAATCTGAGGCACTACCCAAATTTTCTCTATTTTCTGGCGAAAAGTGGGAGGAAGCTGGTCTGCATCCGCCATATTGAGAATTGCTGCCTGCCGTCGGGAATTTCATCCGGATCAGGATGTTTGAAATGATTCGCGGCCCAAGTCAATTTTTCCTGGCATCTGGTTCACCAGCTTTTCTGCCTGTAGCCAGTCCTGCAACGCGTGATCCCCCTCCT
>JAYRRJ010000061.1:0-2014 GCA_041910135.1 Candidatus Levyibacteriota bacterium | reverse complement strand
GGATACCTCTACAAAACTTTAGGTTCAGAATTTATCTCAAAAAACTATGTTTTTTGAGCCTATGTTTGTTATAATGGGGAACGAATAACTGTCCCAGCGGGGGAATCGCATGAAATTCTTGCTTCGCAAGAATGTTCTGCGCCTCCTCCTCGTTGGCACTCGGAGGAGTCGCATAAGCACAGCTTGTACGACTCTAAGCAATTGGAGGAGTCGCATAGTTGGCCCATTGCGGGGGGTTGCTAACCCCCTGAGCTCTTAAACAAGCTCGCGCAGGTTCAAATCCTGTCTCCTCCGCCAAAGAAGTATGAAGGATGGAGAGGCCTTATGAAATTCTTGCTTCGCAAGAATGTTCTGCGACCACTCCTCGCTTTACTCGGAGAGGTCGCATAGTGGTCGAGTGCAGCGGTCTTGAAAACCGCCAGGCGAAAGCCTCGAGGGTTCGAATCCCTCCCTCTCCGCATACATGGTTTATGTGTTGTAAAGGAAGCGTATTCTTTTCATTGGTACATGTTTAAGGCAGGTACTACAACACAAGAAGTTATAGTAAGAGAAGACGAACACAGGGATTATAATTGGATAGCTCCCAAAAAACGCGTTGCGCTATGATCTGGCCCTTGATGAAGACATATGTATTAGTAAAGTTTTTCATATAAAAATATGATCGTTGCTATTGGTTCCAAGAATCCTACAAAAATCAGACCCGTAAGAAAAATTTTTAAGAAATATTTTAAAGATATTTCGATTGAGTCATACGAGGTGTCATCTGGGGTTTCTGACCAGCCACTATCTGAAGACGAAATATATGAAGGTGCCCTCAATAGGGCCAAGGAGGTTTTGAAAAAAGCACCGGATGCAGAATACGGAGTTGGGATAGAGGGGGGCATCGTAGAAAATTCCTTCGGAATCAACGAAAAATCGATTGTAGTAATCGCAGATAGAAAAGGAAATATTGGTGTGGGAATTTCGGCTGCGCTTTTCTTACCAAGAAAAGTGACAAGACATATTGATGAGGGAAAAAATCTTACGCAGGCGATTGATAGTGTTTTTGGAACGAAAGATGTTGGAAAAGGAATAGGCGCATATGGTACCTTTACAAAAGGTGTTGTCACTCGCGCAAGCGGTATGGAACATGCAATAGCTTTTGCACTCTCACGCTTCTTACACAAAGAACTTTTTGGCTAACTTGATTTTTTTCAATCTTTCGTCTATGGTTAATACCCTCGATGAATTTTGATAACCTCGCAATATTAGATGTAGAAACAACTGGAGCTGCCGCCCCATATGATCGCATTATAGAAATCGGACTTCTTCGAATTGAGAACAACAAGTTGGTCAGAAAATTTGAAACGCTTATCAATCCCGAAGTTACAATATCTCCTTTTATAGAAAATTTAACTGGCATTAAAAATGAAGAATTAGGAAGCGCTCCGTTATTTTCTGATATAAAAAACGATTTGATTGATCTGTTGGAAGGCTGTACATTTGTCGCGCATAATGCACGGTTTGATTATTCATTTATCAGAAACGAATTTAAAAGAATTGGAATACCCTACTCTGCAAAGCAGTTATGTACAGTAAAGTTGTCTCGTCTTCTTTTTCCAAATTTTTCGCACCATAATTTGGACAGCATAATGGAACGGTTTGAAATTGTGTGTGAGCGAAGACATAGAGCTTACGATGATGCGGCGGTGTTGTGGGAATTTTTACAAAAACTTTCAAGTAGCATAAGCCCTGAAAAAATGGAGAAGGCATTCAAGATGATTTTAAAAAAACCATCACTGCCGCCGCTTCTAAAAAATAGTGATGTTGAGAAGTTGCCAGAGACACCTGGTGTCTATATGTTTTTTGGAAAGAGTGAAATACCCTTATATATAGGGAAGAGTATTAGTATAAAGGATAGGGTGCTTTATCATTTTTTGAATGAAACTGATTCTACAACTGAAATGGAAATAAGTCATCAGGTTGAAAGAATCGAAACGGACGAAACGGGAGGAGAGCTAACTGCATTGATTTT
>JAYRRJ010000060.1:0-14309 GCA_041910135.1 Candidatus Levyibacteriota bacterium | reverse complement strand
TTGAACTGATGGCAGGGGCAAGAGCCTATATATTCGCCTCATTCGATGAGGATTTTGGTATTACTCCCGTTGAGGCTATGGGCGTTGGGACGCCTATCATTGCCTACCGGTCGGGCGGAGTGAAAGAAACAGTTCTTGAGGGAAAAACAGGAGTGTTCTATGAGCAAAATACTCCCGAGAGCATGAATGAAGCAATAGAAAAGCTTGAAAGCATGCAATTGAATCCAAACGATTGTGTTGTAAGGGCTGAAAAGTTCTCGGAAAAGGAGTTTGATAGAAAAATTAAGGAGATAATTAGCAATGAAATTGTTTCAAGGTAGGATTAATAGAAAAACATATGTGGTTGGATCTATTATTGTATTTATTGTATCCATACTTATTGTGCTCTATGCAATAAGTTCAGCGGGGAAATTTAATCTCGGGTTTGATATATTTATTTTATTTATTTTTCTAGTAAATATTGCTTTTTTTATATCTTTAAGGGTTAGAAGAGCTCACGATATTGGTCAATCATTTATTAGGACAGTTCCGCAAATAGCAGCTAATTTTTGGGAGTATCAAGAAGGTGAGAAAAAGAGTAATAAATATGGGGAATCACCAAATAATGATAAAAGAAATTTGGTAAAAAAGTTGTTTAACTTAGATTGATATGCCTGAGTTGCCGGAAGTTGAAACGTTAAAATTAGGCCTTCAAAAATATGTCGTCGGAAAGTCGATAACAGACGTAAATGTTTTAGATTCAAAACTCTTGACCGGAAATCCGAAAGATATAATCGGTTCGAAAATTTTAGATGCCAAGCGGTACGCAAAGGGAATAGTCTTGGTATTAAATAACGGTTACGCTATAGCGTTTCATATTAAGCTCACAGGGCAATTAATTTTCAGAGATGAAAAGACAAAGGACTTGGAGGTTTTAAAACCAACCCCCTCAAAAGTTCCGAATAAATTTACCCGCGTCGATATTGTTTTAAGCTCAAATTCCCATCTATATTTTCAAGAAGTAAGAGGGTTTGCATGGATGAAAATTTTGCCTCTGAAAGACTTAAAGATGCTGCCGTTTTTTAAAACACTGGGACCGGAGCCATTTCCCTCACCGGGTTCGGATACTCCTCAGTTAACGCTTTCATTATTCGAGCAAATAGTAAAAGTTTCAAATTTGCCGATAAAGCCGCTTCTTATGGAGCAGACAAAAATCGGTGGAGTAGGTAATATTTATGCGAATGACGCGTGTTTTGAGGCGGGAATTGATCCACGCCGGAGAGCAAAAAGTCTTACTAAAGATGAAATAAGGACTTTGTTTGAAGCATTATTAAAAGTGTTGGAAAGGGGCATGAAATATCGAGGTTCGTCAGAATTAAATTTTGTTGATGTTTTGGGGCAAAAAGGCGAATACCAGAATCATTTTCTAATATACGGCAGAAAAGGAAAGCCATGTCGGAGAGACGATGGAGGAATTGTTGAGAAAATATACCTTGGAGGAAGAGGAACGTTTTTTTGCCAAAAGTGTCAAAAATAAACGGAGCCTGCTTCTCTTTAAGGAAGCTCCCATTTGCTTAATTCTTCAATAACGGTTACTTCCCTGAGACAACGGCACGGAGATTGTTTGCAATACGGACAGCCAAAGAAGTATTTTTCTTTCAATGATGTGCCTATTTTATAATCACCCTTAAGCCGTTTTAATGCTTCCGCTACTGCAAAGCTCCACGCTAATGTGTCTGCGAATTCGCCTCTCCAAGGAAAACGTTTGTCATTGGCAAGATCATGGTGGGAAAGAGCAGTTTGGTCACGCTCAATGTCGGCATGAGTACTGCTCAATAGCTCCCCAGCTTCTTCAAATAATCTAGAAGAGCATTGTTTCAATGCGTCTTGAGGGGCACCCTTGAAGTTATTTGGATAAAGTTGAGCGAAGTGTTCTTGCCAGCCGTTTAAGGAAGGATCGAGAGAAAATTGCCCATCGAAGGGTTCGTCAGTTGGGATGCATGGCACATCATGGGCAAGATTACATGGCGATTTATGGCAGCGTGGGCAGCCCAAGAGAAATTTTTCAAGCAATACATCGAAAAGTGGTAAATGCGCCTCATTCGCAAGCGTTGCAGTCCACACAAAAACATTTGTCAGAGCTCTATCGATGGTCGGTAAGCCCGCTCCTTTTCTCACTGCTTTTGAGAGAGTGACGGTATTACCTATAAGTTTTGCAAACATCGTGTCCGGCCCATAGCCGCATGCAGCGTCATGTTCCTGGTAGATTTGTCCTATCCGGCCTTGAAATTCAATAAAACCCCATTCGGGTGAACCCACTACCTCGCGAGGAATATCTCCACGAAAACTTTCTTGAGTTCCAGCCATGGAGGGATTATAACACTCCCCCGCACTTTGACATAGTTAGGCTTTAATTTTGCACACCTTAACGAGAGTTTGAAGATTATAAAGAAGAGAAATAAACAGGATGATGATTGCGAGAAGGTAGAGAAGTAGCCCGTGATATGGGAGCAGCGTAACGATGCTGGCTACCCCAATAACCGAGGCAAATGAAAGGCCACACGCTGCGCAGCCGGCAGAAATAAGGGAGACAATTCCCGCACCAATTGTTATGTGGAGATTTCCTTGATTTTTGAGAAATTTAAATTTTCGAAGGACAAGTTCTAAGTTTATGCCAAAGAGCGAAGCAATAATGATGATTAAGATGCTGTCTCGGACACCTAAGATGCTAAAAGTGCCCAAAAAGAGCAAGTAGGAAATCCATAGTTTAGAGGTAATTGGATACGTCTGGGAAAAAACGCTTCCGTATGTTTTGAAGTTAAAAAATATGAGGGCAACGATAAGATAACAGAGACCGAATAGAATTGATTTTAATAAGAATTGTCTTTCTTTTACTTCCTGTAAGAGAATTCTGAAGAGGAACAGTAGGTAGTTCACTTTGAGCTTATTTTTTAAGTTCTTGCTCGATAACTGCCTTTATCGACTCATATGGTTGGGCTCCCACAAGTTGAGTTCCGTTGACATAGAATGTTGGAGTGCCGGAAACTCCTACCGATTGGCCAAGAGCCAAATCATCGCTTACATTTTTGTCGTATTTTTTGCTATCAAGACACGAGCTGAATTGTGCAGTGTCCATTCCGAGAGTTCCTGCAGCCTGGGCAAGCTTATCCGTGACATACATTGAGGTGTCTGTTTCAGGTGGTTGGTTTTTGTAGAGCCATTCGTAGTATTCCCAGAATTTCCCTTGCTCGTTTGCGCATTCGGCAGCGTTTGCAGCTACGGTTGAGGCTGGACCCAAAAATGCATAGTTTCTGAATTCAAAACTTGCTTTACCCGTATCAACATAATCTTTAAACATCTGGGGTTCCGTTTCGGTAAAGACCTTCTCGCAGAAAGGGCATCTAAAATCTGCAAATTCTACTATTTTTACTTTGGCATTGGCATTTCCTTTCAGGGGAAGGCGGGCATTCGCGAGCTTTTTCTTTGATTCGTCTGCGTTTGGCGCTACGGGTGCTTGAGGCTGTTGAGCTTGAGGTGCAGCAGTTGGGACAATAGCTGTTGCTCCAATTCCCTTTTGAAGTGCTTCCACTTTCCCAAATAAATATCCGATAACAAGAAACGCAATCAAAAGAAGCATATATACAAGTTTTGTACCTATGGTTTGAAGAGGAGTGTTCATGATAACACTGCTCAATGTTGCTTTTCCGGAAGTTTTACGAACTGGCATATGCCCCAATATGCCAGATTTTTTATTCCATGTCAAGCTGTTTCTCATAAGTAACTTACGGAATATTATTGTTATTAAGCTATTTTTTTGGTATAGTAACAAAAAGTAAAATGCCACAACAGGTTTTTTGACCTGTTTTTTTGCGGGTAAATATGAGCAGCAATAAAGACAAAATAGTGCTTTCCTTGGGTGGCTCACTTGTTGTTCCCGAAGGTGGTATCAATGTCGATTTTCTCTCCGATTTCAATAAGTTTGTACGGCAAAGCATAAAAGATAATCCCGATAGGCAATTTTTTATCGTAGTCGGTGGAGGAACAATTGCACGGCATTATAGGGATGCAGGTGAAAAAGTGTTGGGTCACGAGCTTACTCCCGAGGATTTGGATTGGCTCGGCATTCATGCGACAAGGCTCAATGCCCAGCTTATAAGAACTATTTTTCGAGATATTGCCCATCCACACATTTTGAAGCACTACGAAATTATCCGAAAAGTGGATGAGCCGGTCGTAGTTGCTGCAGGGTGGAAGCCGGGGTGGTCAACCGATTTTTGTGCGACGCTCGTTTGTGACGACTACAATGTTACAAAAATCATCAATATGAGCAATATTGATATGGTGTATGAAAAAGATCCGAAAGAATTTCCCCAAGCAAAACCAATTGAAGAAGCAACATGGCCGGAATTCCGTGAGCTTGTAGGGGATAAGTGGGTTCCCGGCATGAATGCTCCTTTTGACCCGATTGCCGCAAAGAATTCCCAGGAACTAGGGCTTACTACCGTCATTTTGAACGGAAAGAATTTGGATAATCTTCAGAACTATCTCGATGGTAAAGAATTCGTAGGAACAATTATTAAGGGTGCGTAAATTTACAGGAGTTGTAGTACACTAACCTTATGCATGAATTCGACCCTTCGATTCTTACATCTTTATACGTTCCCGCAGCTTCTTCCCATAAAGGTCAAAACGGCAAAGTGATACTCATTGCCGGTTCAAAATTGTTTCATGCGGCCAGCATATGGCCATTGACTGTTATTTCCCGTATGGTTGACATGGTGTTTTATGCGTCAGTAGCGGAGAACAATGAGCTTATTCTTAAAATGAAGGAGCAGTTTTTAAATGGAATAGTCATTCCAAGGGAGAATATCGACAGCTATATTGCCGAGGCGGATTGCATCCTTATCGGGCCTGGAATGCCCCGTGAAGAGGGGATAAGAGAGGGGGACGATGACACCAAAGTTCTGACTGAAAGCTTGCTTACAAAATACAAAGAGAAGAAATGGGTTATTGATGGTGGAAGTTTACAAACTATCTCGCCCGAAATGTTGCCACAAACCGCAATAATCACGCCGCACAAGGGTGAATTTCAAAAGCTTTTTGGTGTTGAGGCAAATGAGTCGACAGTGAGCGAAATGGCAAAGAAATACAATATCGTTATCCTTTCAAAAGGTGGAGAAGATATTATAAGTTCTCCAACAGAAACTGTTATCGTAAAAGGTGGAAATGCAGGCATGACAAAAGGAGGAACAGGGGATGTTTTGGCCGGGCTGGTTGCTTCTTTATATGCAAAAAATGGCGCTTTCCTCTCGGCATGTGCAGCCTCATATATCAACAAGAAAGCAGGGGACAGTCTGTTCAAAACAGTCGGATTCTACTTCAGCGCTTCTGACCTGGCCGACGAAATTCCGAAGGTTATGAAAGAACTCTTATAGCGATTTGGTAGCATATGTATATTGGGGAAATGCCTCAGGGAAACCTGAGGTTTTTTTGTGGGAATTTTCCCTATAATTTGCATTTCGCTTTAATACTATTTACGAAACTGCCAATTGCCTATAAATAGTTTTACTTATCAAAATTATTTTAGGTTTTTAAAGTCTTTAAAACCAAAGAAAGCATGTAATACGATTCAAAAAATGAATAAATTTATCTTTTTAAGCATAGCTATTATTGCAGTTCAATTAATGGATCCATCAATATCGAAGAACGTGGTCATTAGCTTGGTTATTTTTTTAATTGTCGAACTTTACGATGAGATTAAAGCTCGATAATTTCAACTTCTTCTTTCCCCAAAATCTTTTCCGGTACGAATTCTTTGTGGGTTGTCGTTAAAATTGTTTGCTGTTGAGGCAAAAGATCAAGGACACGGTGAATATTTGTGTTATCAAGCTCTGAGAAAATGTCGTCCAGCAAAAGCGTGGGAGTCTGTCCGGTTTTTTCCTTGATGAAGAACGTTTCCAGGATTTTCATTTGAAAGATGGTTAGGCGTTGCTCGCCACGGGATCCGAATTCTGCAATAGGTTTTTCAGTATTGGGGAATCGAAAGAAAAAGTCATCTCGATTTGGGCCAACTAGGGTTGTTGCCGAGGCACGTTCGGCGTCGTAATATTTGTCGAGCCGTTCACGTGTTATGGTGCTTTTGTCATAGAAAATATCAAACCTAAAGACCTCCTTTTCATGCCTATTAATGTATTCGATAAATTGCTCCCGCGCGTCGGTTAAAACTCCTCCGTTTTGAATCAAGATGTTGTCCCAATACTCAAAATCACCGTCATTAAAATGCTTTTTCCCTTCACGAAGAAGGTAGAGCATTCTATTTCTGTGCTTTAACGCTTTTTCATAAATCGTAAGGGCTATCCGGTACTTTTTGTCGGTCTGGCAGAGTACCGAGTTGATGTAATTTCGTCTTAAAGATGGGGAATCGGTTATGATTTCTAAGTCCTCGGGTGTAAAAAGAACGGAAAGGAAACGCGCGGTGAAATCAACTTGCCGCCTGGCAACATTATTTACCAAAAACTTCTTTGAAAACCTCTGTTCCGTTTTTCCTAAAATAACGACCAGAAAATCCACCCCTTCCTCTCCATCGACCTTGGCTTCAATTCGGGCAAAGTCGTATCCTTCTGTTATGACGTCAATGTCTCTCTCTGCTTTGAAGCTTTTTCCGTGTGAAAGGAATTGTATAGCTTCAAGAATGGAGGTTTTCCCAACGGTATTTTTTCCGATAACAACGGTTGTGAGGGGAAAAGAAAAACATGAATTTTTGTGATTACGAAAACTTTTGAGGGTAAGGGAAAGAAGAGGCATTATGTGAGCTAATATATCACAATTAGCTCTTTTCTTCTTTCGCTTGCATGCGGCGGAGGATTTTTGAGAGTTGGTAGGTTACGAATACTGCAAGTGCCGTAACGACAACCGCATAAATGATAAGAGAGGTGATTTTTCCTCCGCTTGGGAGCCATGTCCTAATGTATGTATCAACTATTTCTTGAATCAATGAATTCCACGCAAGAGCGGCAACGAGCCCAAAGGCTGCGGTCGCAAGAGTGAGCATCTGACTTACTATCTCAATATGCAATTTGTTTTGTGAACCTTTTGCCATAAGTAATTTTACCGCAAATAACTAAAACGTTAACTTATATTATGATACAATATGTGAGTTCAAAACTCAACAGTTTATGTATAGACCCGCTTTTTCAATCACCAATAAAATCCTCAAAAACATCGGCGAAATCGAAGCGGCAAAAGAGGTTATCGAGCATGCACCGCTTTTGCCCTATTGGGAAAAAAAGTTTCAGGATGATGCTATACTGCGTACCACTCATTATGGAACACATATTGAGGGGAATGAATTATCTCTCATTCAAGTCCAAAAGGTACTTGATGGCGAGCGCATTGTTGCTCGGGACAGAGACGTCCAGGAAATTATCAATTATAGAAAAGTCATAGAATTTATTGGTAGAAAAAAAGATATTGCCATTGATGAAGATACAATTTTGGGTCTTCATAAGCTAACCGTTGAAAAAATTCTTGACGATGAGTTATCTGGAAAATATCGTGAAAAGGAAGTAGTCATTCGTAATAGTATTACCGGTGAAGTGTCATTCCGTCCCCCACGCGCAGTTGAAGTTGAATGGCAGATAAAAGATTTGATTGATTTCATTCGCGATGAAAAAGAACTTCATCCGGTTTTAAAATCCGGCATCGTTCATTACGAATTCGTCAGAATTCATCCCTTTTTGGATGGGAACGGAAGGGTGGGAAGAGCTCTATCAATGCTAGTTCTTTTTGCCGAAGGGTATGATATACGGGAATTCTTCTCGCTTGAAGAGCATTTTGACCGGAATGCCGAAGACTACTATAAATCGCTTCAAAGCGTTGCATTAAATAATGGCGATGTGACCGCATGGCTTGAATATTTTACCGAATGTCTGGCAGTTGAGCTTTCGAAAATCAAGGAAAAAATCGAGCACATCTCAATTGACAGCAAGTTAAAAGAAAAGTTGGGAGGGGCACCGGTAATGTTAACTGAACGGCAACTTAAAGTTATCGAATACATCCAAGAAGTAGGATACTTGGAGAACAAGGTTTTTGCTTCACTATTTCCGGACGTATCCGAAGACACAGCCCTTCGCGAGGTACAGGATTTGGTAAAAAAAGGTATAATCGTGAAGCGAGGAAAGACAAAAGGTGTTAAATACTTAATGGCATGAGCGAGATAGGCAATAACTTTGATAAAGAACCGGAAAAATTTAACCGATTTAAAGACATGGCGGCATGGGACCATGTAGCTATAGGAAGTACTGTGATGGTAAACGGCGAGTTATTTGGGGGTAATGAATTTGCTGATGCCTTGAAACAAAATAAAGACTTGCATGATGCAAAAGTTCCTCAATCAGTGAAAAAGGGGACGGATATTGCTCTTGTAAGTCAACGAAGAGATGGTCAAATTATTGAAGGAGCACTCGGAATCCTAAAACCAGAGGAACAAGTGGCGGTTATGAGTAAAAATCCTGGTATTTTGCCGGCGTATATTCTGGGGCCATTAGATCCAGAGAATGGAGAGGTGAAAGAAGAATTTCGAATAGGTTTGGTAAATGAACAGAAAGAACTAGTGCTTCCTGAACTTCTTGATACATTAAGCCTTGCGCCCGATATTGCCGACCTGTTCGAAAGTGAAAGGGTAGGAAAATATCTGCGAATAACAAGAAAATAGCACATGACGTTTAAAGAACTTTCCATTTATTTACAGAAATTAGAAAACACCGCATCGAGAAATGATATGGTGCTAATTCTTTCAGAACTTTTTGAGAAAGTTCCTGCAAATGTTTTTGATAAAGTCATGTACCTGTTGCAGGGACGAGTGGCACCACTATATATTCCACTCGAATTTGGAATGGCCGATAAGATGATCGTAAAGGCGCTTGCTTTTGCATATGAGATAGACGAAAAGGAAGTTTTAGCGGAGTTTAAAAAGGTTGGGGATATTGGAGAAATTGCGGAGGCAATGGCAAGGAAGGTTGGCAAATGGCACGGTGATGTGACAATTTCGGATGCATTTGACGAATTGGAAAAGATTGCAAACATAAGTGGAGTCGGTAGTGTTGATAAAAAAATTGTAACACTATCAAATTTGCTTAAATCGGCAGATCCTCTTTCATGCCGATATATCGCAAGAATTCCTGTTGCAAAATTGCGTCTCGGATTTTCTGATATGACCGTTCTTGACAGTCTTTCCTGGATGCTGCGAAAGGATAAGAGTCATAGGCCTATAATTGAACGAGCATATAACATACGTCCAGACTTAGGATACATCGGAAAAGTCATAAAAGAGGAGGGGATAAAAGGAGTTGAGAAAGCAAAACCCGCATTTGGAACCCCCATACTTATGGCCCGCGCAGAACGGCTTTCGTCGGGACAGGAAATAATCGACAAAATCGGAAAATGCGCTGTCGAGCCGAAGTTTGACGGATTTAGACTCCAGGCACATTACGAGAACGGGAGCGTGAAATTGTTCACACGGAATTTAGAAGAGGTGACTTTTATGTACCCGGATGTTGAGAAGGGAATAAAGGAGCAGATAAAAGCAAAAAGCGCCATATTCGAGGGTGAAGCCATTGCATATAATCCCGAGACAAATGAATACCTTCCGTTTCAGTTAACGTCTCAAAGGAAAAGAAAATATTACATTGAAGAAATGGCCAGGAAAATCCCTCTCAAATACATGGTGTTTGATGTGCTGTATTTAAATGGAGAAAATATGATTCCGAAGCCCTACGTTGAGCGAAGAAAGGAATTTTCAAACCTTCTAAAAGAGGGGACTGTTCTTTATCCTGCCGAAGAAAAGATTTTTGATAATGGCCGCGAAATTGAGAACTACTTTGATAAATGCATAGCAGAAGGACTCGAAGGGATTTTGGCCAAAAAGCTTGATGGGGTATATCAGGCGGGAGCCAGAGGGTGGTCGTGGATAAAGCTCAAGAGAAGCTACCAATCAAAACTGAATGATACGGTTGACTGTGTTGTCATGGGGTATTATGCAGGAAGGGGAAAGAGAACATCTTTTGGATTAGGGGCGTTTTTAATTGGGGTGTACGATGAGGCTCAAGACAAATTCGTGACTATTGCAAAAATCGGGACGGGTTTAACCGACGATGAGTGGCGAGAGCTTCATAAGAGAGCAGAGGGGATTAAGTCAAAACACATGCCAGCACTTTATGAAGTTGATAAGTGGCTTGAGCCTGATGTGTGGGTTGACCCGTCAATTGTGGTTGAGATAAAAGCCGACGAATTGACGCGTTCCCCAGTACATACTGCAGGAAGAACATTAAAGCCTTCAAAAAGTGGCTCTAGCTTTGATGTAGACGTTCCTGGATATGCATTGCGCTTTCCAAGATTGGAGAGATTTCGAGATGACAAGAAGCCTACCGATGCAACCACTCTAAAAGAAATTGAGGAAATATATAAACTGCAAAGGAAATAGTTATTACTGTTTTTAGCCTCCGTTGACTTTGTTTAGCTTTGGTTATACACTTCCACCATTATGTTTGAACGTGAAAGATTGACCCCTGGGCAAGAGCAGGAATTAGAGAAAAGTTTTGATGAGGCGAAGGCGTGGTGGCAAACCGCCGTAAATGAGGGAAGAGCACAAAAGACGGAATTTTATTCCCAGGTATTTGAACAACCTGAATCTGAAATTTATAGGGAGCGGTGTGATAGGGAATTTCTATTGCATGTTGCAAAAACAATGAACAATAGTTGGGTAGGTTTGGAATATCTCACGAGAAAAGGTCAATAGAAAAGCTACCAGCTTCCGCCGCCTCCTCCACCTCCACCGCCACCGGAAAATCCTCCCCCAAAACCCGATGAAGAAGATGAGGAGGGTGGAGTGGATGAGACAGAAAAACTATTGTATGAATTTGAAAGACTTGAAGCAAATAACGCAGCATTAAACGTTCCGTTATTGTACCCTTGATACCAATCGGGTTGTTTTAAATTAAATTGCTCAAACCTCTTTGCCCAGATTTTTTCAACCCCGAATGCTACAGCAAAGGGAAGCAACTTCTCAAAAAACATTTGTTTGTCTGCCTGAAACTCGAGCTGTCTTTCCTGACTAGTTAAAAAGTTTTTTAAACTTTTTGCAACTTGTGCCTGCTGTGCTCCGGTTACGGTTTTTTTCGGCATATTTTTTCCAAAAAGAAATGAAATAAAAGCAAGTACAAAATTACCGGTAAAAAGTGCAATTCCGCCTAGGGCATAGTACTTGGTTCTTGTAGTGTTTGGGTTAGTTTTGAAATACTCCGAATCAACCATATCCTGGTAGAGAATTTTTTTGACATCTGCTATTGTCTGGTAAAGTTTTGTGTCTTTGAGGCGAATGAGTTTGCCTTCCTCAAAAATTCCATCAAGAAGCTTTTTTTCAAAAGGTTGTAGCGCGTCGTTTGCCTTTGAAGCAGGCAGTTGTTCGAGATAAAAATCTTTCTTTTCGGGCTCATTGATGCGAAGATATCCGCGTCTTGCCAAGTCAACTATTGAAGAAAAGATATCTCTCGTTTGAACAGTCTCATCTATTAGTGTTCCGGTTTCGGCGGGTGTTAAGCTTCTTTTTCCTGCTTTTGGAGCATCGTAGCCGGCAGTTAAAGGAATTCCAACAAAAGGGTCGCGTCCGTTTCTATACCAATGAATGATAAGCCAAATTGGCAAGATGATATACCAGCCTATTGCAAGAAGGACAATTGCCATAAGCGTTACTTTTCCGTACCATCGCTCAAAAAAGGGTATATACTCGGTAGGTTTTAAAACTGCAACAATTCCTTTAGGAAATCCTTCAACTACCGTTAGGCCCTCGTTTGAATTGAGAAATAGCGTCGTTTCAATTGTTGTTGTCAAGCCGTCCGTTGTGCCTGTGCAATTCTTTTTTGTTGCGCCGTATCCTCCCGTAAAACAATCAAGTCTTATTTGTGTATCGGTCAATTTTTCGGGAAGCGTAATGGTAGCATGGGCTTTTTTGATAGGCATCTCCCATCCGTTTCCTGTTACATTCCAATACAACTCGTCATGGTCGGCAAAATATCCAAGTTCACCCCTTGCAGTATATGAAATCACATACGTGTGTTCGCCCGAAATTGTCGTATCCGGATCTCCCACTTTCAACACCCATTGTTCTCCCTGCTTGGTTCTTGTAACTTCATACTCCTTCCCTTTTTCATCAACAACCCGTTCAAATTTAAAGTCTATATCGTACCTCTTTCCCCTGTCGTATTTAGTAAATGGAATATAGCGGAATATTCCGTGTTTTGGAGTGTCAAAAAAGTATCGAATTGTTTCAACAACCGCAAGAGAGCCGTCTTTATTAACGTGAATATTTGCTGAAAAATCTTCAATCCTCTCCCCGACAACGCTATTATTAACAGTTGTCATGGTTTGGGTTTCAAGTTCGGTTTGGGGATTGAGGTTAGAGGCAAAAGACTGTTTCGTAAAAAGGAGCAGGAAAATGGGGAGAAGCAACAACTTCTTCATATTTGGATTGTACGCAAAATTTGAACAGCTGGCAAATGGGGTTAGGCACTCTGAGGAATAGGTGATTCGGGAATGGAAAAAGCAAGCTGGTGGGGAGTATTTCCGTTTGCAAGATAAAAATCGTTTCCCTCTATCAGCTCACCGCTTTTTACGAGCCAGTATACATTCACTTCAAATGATTTATCCGGTACAAACCCCGCCTCTGAAAGTCTAGTTGTAAATTCTGACCTTGATGTTGGGCAAGCAGTGTAGCGCAGAATTGTTTGTTGGGTCTCCGGGTCGGCAAGAGAGAGTATTTCGGCCATAGGAAATCACAATACGTATAGATACTTTGACAAGTCGAGGTGGGTTTCGTCTTTGAACTCTATTCCCTCTTTCTCGAGCAGCTTTCGCTGGGCACCTATTCCTCCAAAAGCAAATCCCGGAGCTATTCTGCCTTCACGGTTGACCACTCTATGACAAGGGACATCTCCTTCATAAGGATTAAGGTGGAGTGCCGTTCCAACGGTACGGGGAGACATATGAAGTTTTTCCCCTATAATCCCATACGTTGTCACTTTTCCTTTCGGAATTTTTCTCACAAGTGCGTATACTTTCTCACGATAGTTTTTCATCTGAATGCAAGGTAGTTTGTTACATATCCTAACACAAGATACCTGAAAAAACGGCCCGCAAATGTAAGAAATAAAAATTTCCTGATTGGGTATTTTGATATGCCGGCGACCATTCCTATCCCGTCAAAGAGAGGGTTGGGAACAAGTGCCAGTACAAAAATTGCGGCCCATCCGTACCTGTCAAATATATTTTTTTTGAATTTTTTGAGCATTTTTCTTTTCTCTAAATTGAAGGCCTTATTTGAAGAGTAGCCAAAAAGGAAAGTAGTCCCCTCACCTAAAGCGCCTCCGGCTGAGGCAACAAGCGCTACCAATAGCGGATTTATTTTGGTTGCGGAGATTCCGACGGAGAGAAATGCAGGGGTAGGAAAAAATATCGTCGCACTGCCCAAGAGGTTGAGAAGAAATACACCAATGAGCCCAAAAGAACGGAATTCAGAATGTTTTATTTGGTAAAAAACCGGGAAGAATAGAATCGCTGAGAGTATTATAAGCAGAAAAATGTAGAGTTTTCGGTGATGTTTTTGGGAGCGCCTGAGTTGGGCAAGAAAAGGCTTCATATTATTCTTTTTTCGGTTGTTGTGCTTCCTTTCCAACCTCTTTTAACTGTTTCAATTTCCACATGAATAACGCACCTTTTCTGTCAACTTTTGCGTCCTTACAGTATGAAAGGGCTTTCTCAAGAACGGAACGGTGAACTGTTTTGGCCAGTTTTATGTACAGAGCTTTATGTTTGTAGTCATTTAATTCCTCTGCAAGGTATATTCCATAACTTTGGAATTCACGGGAAATATACTTGTCCTCGGTTGGGTTAAATTTCTTAAGGATGTCTGCAATCTGGTCCATTCTGCTGTTTTATTGTAGCAGACAATATGGTACTATGAAGCGTAATTTCTATGAAATACCCCGTTAATTTTGAGATAACACTTAAGAAAAACACTTCTCCCGGGCTCTATATTGCGCTTGAGGGAATTGATGGGTGCGGAAAAACAACACAGCTTGAGAAGCTTACCGAATATTTTAAGAAGAACGGACGGGACGTTGTAGTCACCCGCGAGCCAAGAAAAAGTGGGGTTATCGGGGATATTGTGCACAAGGTGTTGTTGGGAGAAGTGAAACTTCCTTCGGTATCCTTGCAGTATCTTTTTTCTGCCGATAGAGCGGCAAATCACTATGATGTTGTGCTTCCGGCACTCGCGG
>JAYRRJ010000059.1:0-4236 GCA_041910135.1 Candidatus Levyibacteriota bacterium | reverse complement strand
TGAAGAGGGTGAAAAGAAAAATGTAAATGTAAAAATAATACCCACAAAAGATGATATTGAGAAAGTGAGTAAATTATTTATTGGAGATATTATGCAAACTCCCCCTATCTATTCATCGGTGAAAATTGCGGGAAAACCCTCCCACCGGCGTGTCAGGGCAGGTCAACAGGTAGAACTCTCTTCCCGTCCGGTCAAAATCCATACTATCGAAATACTTGAGTACTCCTACCCCATTTTGAAGTTGAAAGTAACAACCGGTCCCGGTGTCTATATCCGCTCTTTGGCCCGAGATATGGGTGTAAAATTAGGAACCGGTGGGTATCTTTCCCATCTCTTACGAAATCGTGTCGGAACCTTTACCATAATGGAAGCCAAACCGCTTCCCTCAATAAGTATCTTGTAGTATAATACAGTGAGGGAGGTTTATTATAGAATACGAGGAACGAGGATCAATGGTAGATATCGTTAAAGAAGAGGTTGCGAGACGTCATATGATTTCCGGTGTAACAACAAGTCTCGAGATTGAACTTGATCCATCCCAACAGTTACCTCCAAGAGATACTTCCGAACAAATAATTATAAAAGAATATGAGCGAGAACAATACCCCAGTGGACCCCTCAATAGCGCAGCTGACGGATTGGACGAATAGATTTAACGAACAGTCAGTGCTTCTTCTTACTCCTGAGGCCAGACAACTTGGCGATTTAGCCGCAGCTTACACAAACATGAGATCCCTGGTGCGTAATCCTCTGCATGAATTCGGCGAGGAAACGATAAGGCAATTTCATTCGACTCTTGCGGAACATGTCCCGCAAGCTGGCCCAGGGAGATATTTTACCGGACCAAGAAAAATCATGCTTGATAAATCTTGGAGCTTTACCCCTTTTGTCGAAGGAAAAGACAAGCTTCCTGCTATCCGCGAACTGGGCATTGATTATGGAAGATATATGCAGCCGGGACTTGTGTCTCCTGAAGATTCTCCCGAAGTGGTTCGAAAAGCTGCCGAGGTTATGACAAGGATTTGCCACATACATCCATTCTTCGATGGAAATGGAAGACTCTCAAGAATTCTTGCCGACAGTATTTTTTTGCGCGCAGGAATGCTTCAGGTCCCTTATTGGACTAATCCGGAACTTAATGCAAATCAAAGAAAGAGATTTCTCCATGAAATAATAATCGAGTCGGTTAAAGGACGTCCAAATCCGTTAATTCGTTTTCTTGCTCATGAACAGGTCCAGGCATACGAAGACCTTGCTGAAGCCTTGGAAGATGACCCAAGAACTCAAGGCCTCGCTTCTGCAGGCATTGAGGTGCAGATGGAAAAAGAGCTTGTAAAAATACTTACACGGTATGCCAACAATCTAGATGTCTCTTAACGCTCGTCGGCGCCGTACAAATGAGGAGAATCGGTCCTTTCCCAACTGAAGATATCACTGTCTGAAAAAAGTATTCCCAATTCTTTTTGAGCTGCTTCTTGAGACTCCGATGCGTGGATGAGGTTCATTTGGGTACTGATAGCAAAGTCTCCTCTTACTGTTCCCGGTTCTGCTTGACGTGCTTGGGTTATACCTATCATTTTTCTCACGACCGATGCCGCTTCAATCCCTTCCCAAACCATCGCAATAATCGGGTAAGAGGTCATAAAAGCTTTAAGGGATGGGAAAAATGGCTTATCCTTGTGGTGTTCATACCATTGATCAATAATCTCGTCCGTCATGTTCATCATCTTAAGAGCAGATAATTTCAGACCCTTAACCTCAAATCTGTGGATAATCTCACCAATGAGGCCTCGCTGTACACCGTCCGGTTTGATAAGAACTACTGTCTTTTCCATAACTAGTATCATAATTGAGAATAGGCTCAAAAGTCAATAGGAGACGAGGTATGTTTAGCTTTCCAAGCTCCACCGAACCGAGCGCCCATGAGGAATAGACAATCCCCTGCTATTGAATGCGTGATGGATTATCCTTCTTACTCTATGAACGGATAGAGCGCGTTGAAAATCTTCTTCAAGTCTTTCCCGTACTTCCTCCGTCGTAAGACCCGGATATTGTTGGATAATAGAAATAACCTCATCAGAAGTTACTTCAACGGGTTTCTGGTTAGCGTTTCTTGAGTGCTCTTTGGCTTTCCTCATGAAAGAAGCGACCGTATTCGGACTCATCATAACGCTTGCAGCAAACGCTCTCCCTTCTTCCAGCGTGATTGGATTGAGATCAAGTATGTTTTGAAAATCAACAACAACATCAAAGAGCAATTTGTTATTCTCCTCTTTCACAAGTATTTGTCCCGTGTCTTCGTCAAAAGCAAGAATACCGGTTCTGGCCAAATCCTTAACATGTCGCCTGACTAACGTCACATCCGTTTCCCCCATTTTTCCTGCAAGATCGGAAATTGAAATACCTTTATCTCCGGAACTTAAAAGCTCGCGGAACAGAAAAATCCGGCTTAAGGGGCTTCTTTTCTTTAATTCCTCTCCCTCATCAAGGGGTTTTGAGGTGGAAACAGTGCTGCCAAAAAGGTCATATAGCGAAATGTCAGGGTGTTGGTGAGAAAGTTGAAGCATTTTTCCTGCAAACGCGGTTCCTATCGCATTTCCCCAAGGGGTTCTTACATATCCATATTTATTATCCTTCCTATCCGTTACTTCCATCGCGACAAGTCCGACAGGCGCAAATGACTTCTGTAAATAATGAAATGGCCCCTCCTCACCCATTCTCCACCCCTTTTGAGTGTTTCCCTGGGCGCGACGGACAGCTGTAACAATCTCTTGTCCATCATAAATAATACCGGGACGCATCGTAAGAAAGGTAATCGCCTTCGCCTCATTATTTCCTAACGCAGCATATAGCGACCCGAGCCTTTCTTCGGAAAATTCGACAGTCTCAACGTCTGGATTTTGAAAACTACCACCCTCTATTCCCATGCCAGAATTATACCAAAAAAAGCCTCAAAAATACACTATAGGTTATCTCTCTTACTTAAGTTTGGTATAATATGCTTGCATTTATAATTACTATGACATTAGAACGCACGCAACCGCAATTTGCAAAAGCTGAGGGATGGATAAATCCCCTTCTTGAAAGGGGCCGGAAGATTGATGCAGTAGGTGAAAATGTGGAAGCAATCCGTGCATGGGTTGTAAAAACTCGTGGCAAAAGAGTCGCTGATGAACCTTCAATTATCAAGCATCAAAGAACGGTTACTCGAAAAAACCATGACCATACGAAATTCATCATAGAAGCAACCGATGAAAATGATGCCGATTCGGTAGATGCGTTAGGATACGCGCTTTCTCTCACCGTTGAGGTCACGCGGGAATCTGAATCAGTACCAAAAGTTATAAATATTAGATTCTCGTATGACCCTGAAGACCCGGAATTGAACGAATTAAATCCTAATAATATCTTATTCTGTAGTTTGTACGCTGAAGATGATAAAGGGCAAACGTACAATGCAGAATCAAAACCAGTTTCGCAATTTTTACCGGAAGAGCTTGAATCTGTATATGGTCTTACAAATACGGTAGCCGGATTTATTCCACGTACCCCTACTACACAATCTCCATAATTTTTTTGTACGTTGCACGGACCCGTATATGCAGATTGTTGTGCCCTAAAATATCAACCATTATGTGATGTGCTCCCGGCAAGAAGCTCCCAAAAGGCACCATTTCGTCAAATTTGGCCTTGATACAGTAGATTTTGTCGGGGTTAACAATATTCATCGACGAAATTTTTTCCACCAAACTTGAATGCGGCAATAATTCTCTTCCCGAATACGTAAATGACAAAAACAATGCCGTCCATGTACCTTTAAATGGCGCGCCTACTGAAATAAATTTTTCCACTCGCTCCCACCCGTCACACTCCTGAAGATATAAAAGAGCGGTCAATGCCCCCGATGAGATACCCACCAACGTTACTTTTAAAAGATTATGTCTTTCAATATATCGGGCCAATTGATGGGCCGACTCTTCAAAATTACCCTTTCTTATCGGAAAATTTGCCAAATATACATTGTATCCTTTGCGTTCCAAGTAGTATTTCCAATAGAGATGCCTGATGTTAACAGACAACCAACGCTCAACAAGTATTATATTGGGTCCTTCTCCATGACCCCTCAATTCATGCCTAGGCACAAACCAAACTATAGCAGACAAAATGGGATACAAAACAATAAGACTAATTTCGGATAAAATCTGATAAAAAATATTTATCATCCATATATTCTAG
>JAYRRJ010000058.1:0-2270 GCA_041910135.1 Candidatus Levyibacteriota bacterium | reverse complement strand
CTTTATGCCGATCATGATGCCGAACCGCGCGGATAACGAGGCTTTTCTGCAGGAGCTCGTGGACATGAGCGCCGTGGAAGCATATCTGGAGCAGAAAAACGCGCAGAGCCCCGAATATAAATTCACCTTCTTTCAATAAAATCGTACATATTTTGTTGTATCCCCTAACCGTGAAAAATGCAATAGTTTTCACAGATTCATACAATACAACTCATGAAAACAATTAACGATGATTCAGGTCACACTGACGGATATCCCTTCAGTAAGAGGGTATAGCATAAATGTTCCATGAACATCTTGGTGATAGCTTGCTATCTCGCCTGTCAAAGGGTCTCTGGAGCCAACAATTCTTACTCTTAAATGTTGGGGTTCGGCTGAAAGTGACAGGTCACTCCCGCCTGTCTGGTCATCTCCCTCAGAAACCGGACAGACGGGAAGTTCTGCACCTGCCACAATAGTAGGTGCTTCAGTTTGGGGAGCTCGTCCAAAAAATCGTCCGAGCCCTCTTGGCGTTAGTTCTGCGATTGTCATGGTGTTAGTGTACAGGGGACTTTATTGTTCCGCTTGACGCCATTCTGACAGTTGTAGCAGTCATAATCCTGACGCCTGACGAGCTTGCCAAATGCTTTACTTAGGGCTAAAATTGGCCTTATGGATACAAAAATCGAGGAAGCTTCATATCCGCTGTCATTTCGGAAGAAGGATTCGGAGACTCTTGGGAACCATATAAAAAACCGGCATAGCGTTGTTCTGGTTGGGATGAAACGCGTAGGTATCAGCAACTTTCTCCGCTTTTTTCTTCATAGAGAGGGGATTAAAGAAGAGTACATTCAGGACAGTAAAAATCACCTTTTTATACCCATTGATCTTAATGACCTTGTGGAGCGGGAGCTCTATCCTTTTTGGGTACTAACTCTTAAGAGAATTGAGGATTCGGTTGAAAAATCGGAGCTATCACAAAAGACAAAAAAGTACATCGAAACGCTTTTTCTGGATAGTATACAGTCTCAGGATTTATTCCTCACAATTGACAGCATCCGAAAATCACTCGAACACTTGGTTGAAGAGGGATTTACTCCGACCATATTTTTCCTCCGGTTTGACCGCATGCAGGAGGTTGTTACACCGGAATTCTTCGCGAACCTTCAGGGGCTCATTGATGCATGCCACAAGAATTTAAGCTATGTCATAACAAGCGTCCGGAGTCTCGAGTTTTTATCGCCAACCGTATTTACAAAGGCTTCGGTGTCGGTTTTTGCCCGCACGATGCACATCGAGCCCGCAACTCCTGAGGACGCCGCTATTATATTTGATGAATTATCGCGTAAATACCAGTTGAAATTTTCAGACAGTGTGAAGGAACAAATTTTGTCAATTGTGGATGGATATGCGCAGTATCTGCAATTTGCACTTTCATATCTGCACGAGAAAAGAAGCGATGTGGTAAGCTCCAAGTTGGTAGATGAATTATTTTCGGATGAAAGAATAGCTCTTCAGTCGGAGGAATTGTGGGAATCGCTGACTGATGAGGAGAAAGACGCTTTGGTACGGCTTATGAGTGTAAAGAATGTCTCATCGGAAGACAAAGAGCGTGCAGCCTACCTCTGGAATACCGGTATTATCGGAGAGAAGGGAATTTTTAGCCCCCTATTTCAAAAATATCTTGAGCAAAAAGAGAATGTGAAGGAGGGAAATAAAAAAGAATTGTCAAAAAAGGAAAATCTTTTGTTGAAGATTTTGGAGGAAAACAGAGGAGCGCTTTGCGAACGTGAAGAAATCATTGAATATGTCTGGCCCGAAGCTGAGAGTTATGGCGTATCCGACTGGGCGGTTGATAGGCTGGTTGCAAGACTACGTAATAAATTAAAGGGACTTACGGCTGAATATGAAATTGTAACCGTTAAGACCCGCGGATATAAGCTCATCTAACTATGAGCTTGACTTTGTTAAGCTCATCGAAATATGAGCTTGACTTTGTTAAATTCATCTAGGCATAAACCTAGTTATATTACATTTACTAATGAAGCCCAAAACTCTCGAGTAATTTTTGATTTCCTTCTATTTGATAATTCAGAAGTTCCGAATACAACCCTTTTTGCTGGGAAAGTTCCTTTGGGGTGCCGTAGTTAGTTATTCTTCCTTCCTCAACAACTATTACCTTGTCGACATTTTGAATTGTTGAGAACCTGTGAGCAATTATAATAGTAAGCTTATCTTTCATAAGAACGTTAAGTGCTTCCTGCACCTCTTTTTCACTTTTCGCGTCCAGG
>JAYRRJ010000057.1:0-16684 GCA_041910135.1 Candidatus Levyibacteriota bacterium | reverse complement strand
TGGCAAATAAAGATAAAAGTAGATTTGGCAAATTGAAAGGCTGGGGAAGAAAAGCGGTTGCAGCGGCCCTTGTTGCAGGAGCGCTTCTTGGAGCTGTAAAGGCAAGCGACCACACATCGGGCGCCTACTCTCTTGATCAGGCCCATGAGCAACCGGGGCATACTCAGACAGTCGATATACCGTCGACCAGCCAAATGCCGGAAATAAGCGTTTCTACCGATAATGCTAGTGGTCCTCAACAAGGTCCGGAGAACACTGTCAAAACAGACGAGGTTCAGCCAACCGTTGACGCAACCGTGAACGAAGGGGAAGGCTTGTCTCAGATTCTCAAAAGAGTGAACGGCTCTTTTGACCCTGAAAGTCCAAAAGACTGGAAGAATGTCGAACAAATGTTGGACCTTAACCGCGGGCAGCTTGAAGCAAGCAACCCCCAACTGTATGAAAAACTCGATGCGGCACGAAAGGAAAATCCTCAACTTTCGGGCGAACAAATAAAAGACCTTATCCATCAAGGTGGAGAGAATTACCCCGTTACGATATTTACGGGCCAAACTCTAAAGACGCCCTCCGCACAATAACAACCTACTCCTCATGGGCAAGGGTGACTCCTATTACCCTTTTTGCCCCACTCTTTTTTAGCACTTTTGCGCATTCTTTTAAGGTTGCACCTGTGGTGGCAATGTCATCCACCAAAACAATATTCTTGCCTTCTAATTTGGCTTTAAACTTTTCCGAAACCGAAAATGCCCCCATTATGTTTTTTGTCCTCTCGTCTTTTTTTAAATCGAACTGAGGCAGGGTTTCATTAAATCTTTTTAGAACGTCTGAAGCAAGCGGCAAACCCAAACGGACAGATAATTCCTTTGCAAGCAATTCTGATTGGTTGTATCCCCTCATCCGTATGCGCTTTTTATGAAGAGGAATAGGGATAATAAGACATGTACTTTCCCCCGATAAAAAATGGGCAAACGCCTCTTGCTGCGCTATCCCCTCATATAATAGCCTTCCCAAAATCCCCTTAAGGTCTGAGAGATACGGAGGGTATTTGAATTGATACACTAATTTCTTAACAATTCCTTTGTATGTGATTGCCGAGATTATCCCGTCAATTCCGTATTTTGTAAGACATTTTGGGTGGGTCATTCCGTCAATTGACCCCTTTTGACATTCACCGCAATACTGATACTGTAAAAAAGTGATTCCCGCAAAACAATCTCCACAGATATAGTCCCCGCGCGTCCCACATTTTACGCATCGTTTTGGGTACAAAAGTTGGGCAAAAAAATCAAACACTCATTAATCGTATACAAGAGGTGAACGTCTTTTCAAGAGAGACATTATGGTTTCCACCCGCAATTTGGGCATTTGGTAAGTTTTCCCTGAGTTATCTGGCTTACTTCCTCCTCATTTGCCTTCCATGTGCATTTTCCGCACTTTATCTCCGGACAATTGCCCTCAGTTGAAGTGGTCATCGAGTCATACGTCATACCATTCTTGTCCCTTTCCATCTCCCCGAATCCCGACCCCAAACCGCATCCGCTTGTTCCTGCTTCATAAATCCTATGGGTGTAAAAATTGATGCTCTCATCGTTTGAATAAATCGCCTTTCTCATTCCCTCAACAGACATTTTCTTAAATTCATCAAGAGTGCTTTTTCCGGCAACGTAATCTTTTACCGCATTTTCCCAACCGCGGAATTTTTGCAAGACCTCATCTTTTGAAGCACCGTTTTCCATCATCTCATACACAACCTCAAGCCAGGAATCAATTTTTCTAAGCGAATTATCCATCTCCTCTTCGCTTTTGAGATTTTCGGTGTATTCTTTTGGCGGCACTATCCGTCGCTGTTCGGGCGTTGTCTCGTACAATTTGTCTGCCAACACCCGAACATATGCTTGAGATACTCCCGGATTTACTCTCTCAACCCTCCCCAGCAACTCAGAAACGCCTACCTTCTCGCCGGTAAGTTTTTGAAACAGCCCTTCTTGCTCGGGTGCATCCAGATAGTTTCTAATTGCGCGGGAAACTAGTTTTTTTTGCCCACCCTCGCTTACAACTTTGTGAAGTCTTACAAAACTGTGGTACCCGTATCCCCATGCCTTCCGCTCCTCAACCGAGACATTAAATTCGGTCGGACTAAAATCGACAAAAGTATCCCCTTCTTCTGAGTTTTGCAATTGCTCCTGCATTTGCTCAACCCACCTGACGTCTGCCATTGAGCGCTTTCGGTACCAGCTGGGCTTTGTTGTGTCTTTAGCTGGCACCAGATAACTCTCTTTTACTGACATGTTGTCCGGTCCCAAAGCAAGCTCTATTCTTCCATCCGCTTTCGTAAGTATTGTGTGCTCGTATTCGCTGACCGGTACCTTTCCGTACGATTCTTTCGCATAATAATGGGCGTTTTCTATAAAATATTTTTTGTAGTTGTCTCCATGTTCCAAAGCGAGCTCGTATTCACGCCCCAAATCGAAAGCAAAAGGGACTTTTTTTTGAGGAGCTACTTCTGGTTCGGGAAGCATGTCATGTGTCCCCTCCGGGGAAAACTGTTGGCGCAATACATTAAGACTTGCTGCTTCTTGAGGGGTAAATTGTTGGTATTGTATTTCGACTGACATATGCTTTTTGCTCGAAAAGACTTCAGGGGTTCTGACTTATCCTTCGACGAGCTCAGGATTCACAGTTGCGGCACAGCAAGGGAATTACACCCTCTTTCACCCTATCTTCGTTTCCAAATCGTCTCACTTTGTTTTTCGTTGTGGTTTGAAAATCTGCTCATGGTAAAAAGCAGGTCCGAAAGCCGGTTGACGTACTGCAGTATCCCCTCATTTATTTTGGCCTTATTTGCGAGCGTAACAAGCCGCCTTTCGGCGCGTCTACTTACAGTCCTTGCTTGTTGCAATTGTGCTCCCGCCTTTCCCCCTCCGGGAAGAATGAAATTGTTAAGTTCCGACATTTTCTCTGTCATCTCATCGATATATCTCTCAAAAACAGTTGTCCGTTGCGGCAACAATTCGACAAGTTTTGCATTCGCAGGATTTGACAAATAGGAGCCGATGCAAAAAAGGTCGTCCTGTACCTGATGGATAATTTCCAATAAGTACTTGGAGTATCCTTCTTTTTTGTGCACAAGTTCCGAACCCGCGATGCCAAGAACTGCATTCAACTCATCCACAGTTCCATAGGCCTCGACCCTCACGTTGTCTTTTGACACCTTGAGACCACTCCCTAACGAAGTCCTTCCTTTATCCCCTTTTTTTGTATATATCGCCATAATTTTACCAACAAAAAACCTCCTATTCCGAGGAGGTTATTATGGTTAAAAAAACTTTTTCCTGCTCGGGAGTATTCGTTTTCTGACTATTACAGTTGCGGCACAGCCACGGATTTTCGCCGTGATTTCCTAACATTCGGTTGTCAAATTAGCATCTGGCGTGGCCGTAGGCAGAAGCTCTCTTGTTCATGTGGTCAGCATTCTGCATGGCCACAAGCGTAGCATTTGGCGCAGCCCTCTTCATGGACGAATGCGGCGGCTCCGCATTGCGGACACAAATCGGCGTTCGCATGAGTACTTGACGCAGCCATCATGGGCAACGGACTTTGAGTTGCAACACTAACCTGCTCCGTCGGCGCTTGAGCAGTTACATCTTCTTGTTTTATAACGTCTACCAGAACGGGCTTTATCGGATTTTTGTCGGCAACGTGTCCGTTTACTCTAAATTCGAAGTGCTCCGCCAAAACTTTAGCCACAGCATCGGGCAAAGAACGCACTCTGTTGGGCCCAAAACCTACAGACCGCCCGCCGCCGATACCGGTCAACTGGTCAATCATCTCCCGAATTCTCTCCCGTGGCTCAACCGGAGACTGCATCCTTAAAACCATTGACATGATACGTCCCAAAGCCTCAGACATTGCCATAACGTCTGAGCCCGACTTTCCCGAATTGATGAAAATCTCAAAAGGATTATTTTGGCTGTCCGTATTTATCGTGATAAAAGTGTTTCCCAAAGGCGTTTGGGTTTCATGAGTCGTACCGGTAAGACTCGTTGGCCTCTTCCTGATAGGCATTGCTTGAGCAATTTTTACCTCTTCTTCCTTTTTCTTATCATCCACCCTCTCCAAAACTCCCTGGCGCGACCCATCCCGCATGTACGTAATTCCTTTAAGACCCATGTCATACGCCATCATATAAAGCGTCTTTACGTCATCAATTGTATGGGTGTTGGGAGCATTTACCGTCTTTGAAATTGATGAGTCGATGTAATCTTGAGCCACAGCCTGGACTTTTGCGTGTTCAATAGGAGTAAGGTCGTTTGCGCTTACAAAATAGCCCGGTTTTTCTGCCTCAGGGTGAGACTTCTTCCACTCTTCAAATAACGGGTGGTAGATTACTTCCTCTCCGCCCCTCCATCTTCTTAAGAATGAAAATTCATAAACCGGCTCGACACCCGATGAGACTCCCGAGACAAGAGACGTTGTCCCCGTTGGTGCAATTGTCAAAAGTACTGCGTTTCGGATGCCTTGCGCTGCAATCTTCTCACGGATGGTTTTTGGAAGAGCTTTTATGTGATATCCTTCAAGATATTTTTCTTTGATGAATTTCGGAAAAGACCCCTTCTCTTTGGCAATATCAGAAGACGCATCATACGCGCTGTCTCTTAACGTCTTAAATATTTTCTCTATAACCGGAAGCGATTCCTCCGAGCCGTACGCAAGCTGCATTTTGATAAGCGCGTCTCCAAGGCCCATTATGCCAAGCCCCGTGCGCCTTATTTCTTTTGCAACTTTTTCGTTTTCTTTGAAGAAATAGTACGTCTGGTCGATAACATTATCCAAAAGCCGCATCGCAACCTTAACGTCCTTCCCAAATGATTCGAAGTCGAATTCTCCCGCCTGGTCTTTCGTCAAATCCGCACCCTTCACATAGGAAGACAAGTTCATCGCCCCCAAATTACAAACCGCCCATGCCCCCAACGGTTGTTCTCCGCAAGGGTTGGTCGCAATAAGCCTTTCAAAATACCAGGTGTTAGACCGTTTGTTCGAGCGCTCCATGAAATGAAGCCCCGGCTCGGCACTGTTCCACGCTGCCTTACAGATAAGGTCCCACAATTCACGCGCCCTGACTGTTTTGTACACCTTGACCGCTTTCCCAAACGCTCTCCACTGGTCAATTTCCCCATTCCATTTTGCATCATACTCAGGGTCATCGATATCGGGATATACAAGCTCCCAGTTACGGTCTGCTTTGACCGCTTCCATGAATGCGTCAGACACGCAGACTGACAAATTCGCGCCGTTTATTTTCGAGAGGTCTTCTTTGACTGTGATAAATTCCTCGATATCAGGATGCCAATCCCACAACATAAGCATTGTCGCACCCCGCCTGCTTCCTCCCTGTTGCACGACGTCATGAGTGGCATATGAAAAAAGACCGGCCCATGTGACGGGACCTGAAGAGGTACCGTTTACTTTTTTGACCCGCGCTCCCCGAGGACGAAGAGAGGACAAATTGAGTCCGACTCCACCTGCTCTGCTCTGTATCTCAACCAATTGTTTTAATGAATCCAAAATACCGTCTCTAGAGTCTTGAGGAGATGGAATGACAAAGCAATTAAAATACGTTACCTGATAATTCGTTCCCGCACCGGAAAGAATTCTTCCGCCCGGAACGAATTTAAAATCTTCCATGACTCTGTAGAATTCCTGCTCCCATTTTGCGCGGTCTGCTTTTTTCTCATTTTGGGAAATTCCCCACGCAACCCTTTTCCACATCTCTTGGGGGGTTGTTTCAAGGAGAGTTCCGTCTTTATCTTTGAGGGCGTATCTGTCTAAAAATACTTTCTGTCGAATTCCTGTTAATTCCATATTATTTTGCGGATTTTAATATAACTATATTTTTTTCTTATTTTCAATATATATTTTTTTCTTTCTGTTTGGGTAAATATTCAAACAGAAAATAGCTAAAAATTATTTCAGTAATTTTTTAACCTCTCTTTCAAAGTCTTCAATATCAACAAAGTGCTGAAACACGCTTGCAAACCTTATATATGCAATTTTGTCTATTTTTTTAAGTCGTGCGGCAACGAGTCTTCCGATTTTCTTACTATCCACCTCAACCGTGTCTGCCCCGAGAAGCTCTTTCTCAACCTCATCAACTATTTGATTCACCTGAGAAAGGGTAACACTCGTTTTCTCAACAGATTTGAGTATCCCACCCCTTAATTTATCCCGGTTGAACCTCTCAGACCGTTCGTCTTTCTTCTTGACCAGAAGCGTGATGTTCTCAACCCTCTCGTATGTAGTAAACCTTTTTTTGCATTTACCACAGAGTCTTCTTCGCCGTATGTTGCTTCCGTCTTCGGCAACTCTCGTTTCTGAAACCTCCGTGTCATTTGAATCGCAGTATGGACAATGCATAATGTAAGCGTATTTTTAAAGTACTTCCATCTAAATACTGTTTTCTGCCTCATTTCTTCTCATTTTTCGTGAAAAGAAAAAACACAATATTTAGTGTCAGTAACTAATGTAAACCACTAGATTTGTAGAGTCAACTATTAATAAATATATCAAAATGTACCAATTTTATTTTCTGCCTCAAAATTGTTTTCACGGAAATAAGAGGAACGGTGGGCGACGAAAATGAACAAAAAAAATATCCAAAAAAGATAGTTTCCTCTTATTTTTTGTAAAGCATGCCTTCGACTGTTTTTCTTACATTCTCGAGCCGGGCTTGCTGTTGGGCAAACCGCGCGCTAACAGTTTTGTCAACGAAGGGAGTCATGTTTTCCAAAAACTCACGGTGTTTCTGACCCGATGCTTTCATTTGTTGAAGAAAAGGTTCGATGTCGGGACTTTTGGGGTTTTGCTTCTTTAAGTCTCTGACTGCCCGCAACGTATCGTCAAGATAATTATTACTCTTTTCTATCGTCTCTAGAGCCAACGCATCTTTTCCCTTATCAAGCAGTAGTTTTCCCGCAAAAATCCGCTTGTCCGAATTAAGAAGACTAAATTTTGCTCGTTTAAATGGGTCGTTGATAAGCATTTTCACTACCCCGTCTCTTATTACTTTTAATACGTAAAAAGGGTTGTCGGGAAGCATTCCCGGATAGGCGAGTTCATAATTAACACGCCCTCCATTCATGGTAGAACTGGGAGTTGCTGGCATTTCGGCACCTAAAGGAGTATCTGTCTCAATTACCTTGTCTTGAGCATTTACACGTGATAAATTCCCATACAGAACGGTTATCAAAAACGCTGCTATGAAAAGAAAAACCAGCCGCTTCATGTCCCCATATAGTACTTCTGAGTGCTATCATTGTCAACAACACTCTTCCTATATATGCTTGATTTTTCAAGCCGTTTTACTCATACTAAAATGTGCTTACTCGTTTGAGATTGCCGTGGTATGAAAAAATTATTTACTGCCCTTTTTTCGTTGGTTCTTTTCCTTACCATCGTCCCCGCAGTTCGCGCTCAAAACGTTTTACCCTCCACTCCAACGGCTTTTCCCACCCAATCTACCACTCCTCTCCAGCAGGTAAATAAAAACTCGTATCCTCTCCAAACAGACAGTGACGTTCCCCAAAATTTCCATACGTATTCACAAAACGTTTTTATCGAAATTTTGACGAGCATCTCCTGCGTTTTGACAGGCTACGACCCGTTAACCTCATCAGGAAAATGTCTGGGAATTAATCCCGTTACCCATAAAATTGGATATGTTGATGGCGGACAAGGAGGAGCAATTGGAATTGTGGGAAACATGATAGGAATGACGTTTAATATCCCTGTTTCTTCAAGCACCTATGTAAAAGATTTAGCAGCTCATTTTGGGATTACCAAGACGGGATTTGCTGCAACACAGATAAATGTTGGGGGAAACAAGGCAGACAATGATGGCACGTTTGCAGCAGGATACGGATATACGGGCCTTAAACCTCTTATCGGATTATGGAGGCTTTTTAGAAATATTGTCTACCTTTTTTTGGTTATCATTTTTATCATCATCGGTGTTGGCATAATGCTGAGAGTCAATGTTGATGCGCGCTCAGTCATGTCAATCCAAAATCAGCTTCCGAAAATAATAATAGGCATTATCCTTATCACATTTTCGTATGCAATTGCCGGATTTATCGTGGATATGATGTATGTTCTTATGTACCTTGTCTACTATCTCTTCTATAGCTACACACAGCAGGGTTCCGGAGTTGATATGGGGGGCTTAAGTCCCTCCTCGCTTCAGGGAGCAAATCCTGTTTCTGCAATTGGTGGACTTGGGGGAGCTAGTGGTATTGCAGCAGGAGCTGCCAAACCATTTGGACATATCCTCGCGTCACTTTTTGACAATACGTTTGGACACGTCATAGCATCGCTCGTTGGAACCATGATTGGCGGAGGGGCTGGCTCAGTTTTCGGTCCAGTTGGAGCGGTTGTTGGAGGCGCTATTGGCCTTGCAGTTGGTATTTTTGCCGGAAGCAAACTTTTAGGCGTCATCGGCGGTCTTTTGGCATACATCATAATAACTATTGCGGTGCTTTGGGCGATGTTCCGGCTGTGGTTTTTACTCCTTCGCTCCTACGTCTTTTTTCTCATCGATGTCATTTTGGCACCATTTTGGATAGGACTGGGACTTTTACCAAAAGGGGCAAGTGCCGGATTTGGCTCATGGATGAGGGATATCGTGGCAAACTTGGCCGTTTTCCCCGCAACACTCTTTATCCTTCTGCTTGGAAAAATTATTACAGCTCAATTTGGGCAAGATGCCAGCGCACACCCCTTTGTGCCACCGCTTATCGGGAATGTCGGTGACATTGACAGTTTTGGACCCATTATTGGCCTTGGAATAATACTCCTTCTTCCAAGTGTCGTTACGATGGTCCGCGAGACACTTAAGGCTCCCGGCTTTAAGTACACACAACAAATTGCCCAAAGTCTTGGTCAGGGACAAAAAGTGGGAGGAATGCTCTTTGGAAAGACAAAGGACGCACTGTGGCACACTAACCCCAAAGATGGCTCACCTGAGAGGTTGAAGAAATGGTACCTTGATAGATTTAGAAATGCTTCCAACGGTAAGGCAGCAAAAGCTGTTACCTCGCCTATTGCAACTGTGGGTAGCAAAATTCCGATTTTTGGCAACAGGGTAAAAAAGAGAAGAACAAATAACGCAGCAGAGTCAGCTCTGAACCGTTCGGCAGAAAACGATCTCTCCGTAAGACACGGAAGTGAACACATGCAATACAGAGCAGGAGACATCAATCAGCAAACAGGCCGTTGGGAAGGAACTATCGGTGGAGAGCGTGCAGTAGATAATGGAGATGGCACGGTAACAATATTTCCAAAAGTAGGCGGAGAAAAAACCGTAAATGCTAACAGGGTACATTGGGATAGAAGGCCGGCGGGAGAAGGTCTTCCTCATGCAGCCGGGCCAGTAAACCCAGAAACAATTCCGCCCCAGGATACCTCAGGAGCAGATGCCCCCACAACAGGCGCTGGAAGACCTGTTGAGGGGACGGTAGCAAACCCGGTGCCCACTTCTGAGACAGTTAACCAGGAAATCAATGTATCAGTGCGCGAAGAGGCTCAAAGAAGGGGTGGATTTAGTGACGATGAATTGGCGCAAATTGAGACAGCGGTACGACAAGCTGTAGGGAGGCAACACGGCGATATCGCCGGCGCTACAGACCTGACTGATGATATCAGAAGCAATATTAGACGAGTAACTTCAGACATTATCGCAACGCACCGAAGTGAACCGCCCTCCGATAGTACTTCTTCGTAAGAAAAATTAAGAAAAATCTACAATTCCGCCCATGAAGGCTTTTAGAAGGTCTGGAATACTTTTGCCTAAATCGAGCCCCGTAACCCCTGCATCTTGTAATGCCATCTTCCACCGTGGACACCCCGCTTGTTCGAGAATCCAATCCAAATCCTCCTGGGTAAAAAATGCGCCTTGCGATGTATCAACTACCTCGTTTCCGCTTCCTGGCGGCTCTTCTTTGTAGGCCCGAAGTGTTTTGAGAGAATCAACGAAGTTTCTTACCATAGAATTACTCCACCGCTCACCTGTCCCCTTCCAGTTGCGATGCGATTTCAACTGCGCTGCAAGGCCAGCCCGGCAGACGTTTTTGAACAAATGGTTTCTCCCCTCAGAGCTTCCCAAATATTCCTCCAGCTGCGCCCCTTTGTAGGTAACGTCCTCCTCTACTTTGCCCGTATTTGGATTTACTCTTTTTTTTATTTTTGCCTTTCCGTCATACCAGTCATCGATAAGTGGAGCGGTTACATCATGTCCAAACATAAATTCTGCAACGGTCATCTCTTTATAAAATGGAGCCCCTAGGAGTGCATTGTCTTCAGTGTAAAACGGTGCGTTTTTATCTTTATTCTGATACGTTCCAAGCATTACCCGCTCTTTAGCGCCATAATTGAGCGCGTTATTAGATTTGAACGCATACCGTCTATTTTTGATAAATGTATCTTTTACGGTTTTCTCAAAGTCACCCCTACTGTACTGTAAAACACCCCATACATTGCGTGTTACAAGCTTGCTAAACCCAAGGTCCTCAGTGTCAAGCATCGCATGCCATACATTTGCAGCTCTCATTATCTGATTTGATGCCCAATCAAGCTGCGTCCCCTCAGGAAACCGAAGCGTATTCATAATTTTGTTTCTTAACTCCTGCACTTGAGCACGCTCCTCATCGGTCCTAGCCTCCTTGTAGAGTCGGGGAATAACTGCGATAATCTTTTCGAAGACCTCTTGTGCAACTTCTCCGTTCTCAGTCTTAAGCGCAAGCCACATATCAGGGGCAAGCTGCTTTAGAATTGGTATGTCATTTGGGTTCCCAATCGGTCCCATTGTATCGACCCCCGACTGTCTCTCCCTATATCGCTGTGCAAACATTTTTGTCCACGCGTCATATCCTCTCACTCCTGTATCAGAACGCGCCGCCGCACCATTCCACCGCTGCTCAACATAGGAATTGATCTCGGCAAATTCCAAATTAATGCGCATTGCATTTCTTCTTCCTTTTATCGAGATGCTTCGCCTCTCATCTTTTGCCTGCTGTTCCTCTTTGTCCCATGTTTCTTTGTCGGGCGGATAGGAAAGACCGTCTTCAAGCCCAATTTCCTTTGCAATGGAAAGCTTAACAAGCTCTCTTACGTGGGCGATATTCGTCTGAAGGGAGGTGGGAGAAACAAAGAAATTGAGATACTTTATGAAGTTCGCTCCGTTTATTTTGCCGTTCTCGTCAAATATCACCTGCTCTTGCTTTGTTGCAGGGTCAATAACATATACTCTACCTGCATCAAACCTCATGTTGGCATACTCCTTAACTTGCTCCCATTGTCCCTTGCCCTGAATTATTCGCACGGCATTTTCCCACCCCTCCCGAGTAAAAAGAGGGCTGTCAGAAGGCAAAAGCTGACGCAACCTCTCAATGTCCGAAATGTTACGGTACAGTGCATTCGACAAAAGAATAGCGTCTCCGACTTTTGTATCTCTTTTTCTTTCCTTCCCGTTCTCATCGTATCCCCTCACATACTTATCGGCCATCGAATAATAATCTGAGGCATTTGTTGAATTGGTGTGCTCGTTTTTGGAGTTGAGCCCAACCATTGTCTCAAAAAGTTTGTCATCGCTATTCATCGCCTGTCGGTATGCAAGGTCATTATTGCGCCTTACTCCGAAAAGCCATGCTTCAAGAATAACCTCATTGTAGAGATCATCCATAATCTCTCCGGTTTTAGGATCTGAGAAGTACCGCTGCTTGTCGTATTTCATCGAAATCAAATTGACAGGGCTATAAAGCGTACGGATTGCAACTTGCGTGAGGGGGCTCATGGGGTCTGTTGAGTTGTCCAAATGCAACTCTATCATCTTGTTTCTAAGCCACATAATAAAACTATCCGACCTGAATTCAAGCTCTTGTATCGGCTTCCCACTTTCATCCACTTCACCGGTTCTTCTAATTTCAAAGAGTGGATGATCACCATCTGGCCCCCAAATACGTGCGTCATCAGTAATCATGATCCATTTTGCCAAGTCGACAATATTCCGAGGTTCCGTTCTCAACAGGTCGGGATCAAGCCATCCTTGGTCAATCCCACGCTGATAGATGCTATTAATCTCAATCCCCTTCTTTTTTCCCTTCTCTCGTGCGTCCGCCAAGTCTTTGGGAGGCTCCTCCTTACTCTCATCTGGAGGTTTTATTGCCATCACCCTCTCAATGAGGCCCTTTGCCCTTTCTTTAAATTCCATGGGGTTCTCTATCCCCTGAAGCCCCAACCACTCTCTCTTTAATTCATTGGCCTGCTCAGTATTTTTTATACGCTCTGTTATTAGTACATCAATAGGGTCGTCGGTGAGAATCTCTCGCTTCTTCTGTTCAAAAAGTGCTTTCTCCTCGTCTCCCCGAATTGAGGCAATTGCAGATTCCAATTTTTCTTTTGCATTGTTTTCTGACTGGCTTTTGTCAGGTCTGTTAAGCTCTGGTTTCACATCAAGACCCTTCTCTCTCTTTACTTGCCATGCAGCAGACTTTTGCAGGAATTCTGCCCTAAAACCATCAAATTCCTCCTGGGTAATTTTTCCCTCCGACAGAAGGCGCATGAGCCTATTAAATGTTTCTCCGAGAAATTTCTGATCAACCGTATTCATCTCGCCTGCATTTTTAAGAGTTACCCCCAAAAAGCGCAGTTCCTTATTTGAATACTGCTCCCAGTTAAACTTCGAAAGGTCATTATTTTCACTTGTACTATCACTTCCCGGCAGCACTCCCCTCTCCATTTGTTCGTTGGCCCTTTTTAAATACTCTTCGGTTATCGGCTCGCCCCTTCTCCTTTTCTCCTCTAAATGTTTATCCCATGCCTCTCTCACCTTTTCTTTTCGAAGGTCAACTCCTTCCGGCTTCATGCGCTTCTCCTCTTCTAATGCTTCCTGCTTTTTTCTCTCAGAAACATCTTGCTCTATTTTCTTAACAATATCCGCTACTTCCTGGTGCATCTGAGGCCCTTTTTTAGCAATAGTCTCATTGAGGTCGTGCAGGTATCGCTCCTCACCAACCACTCCCTCCGTCAGCATGATGGTGACAATTTTTCCTAAATCTCCGGAAAAAGTTTGGCGCAACTGCTCGGGAGTATAGCTCTTGGTAGAGCTAATAAGGTCTTCGTACTTTTTCTGATTCTTGACTATCTTCTCAACAATTCCCAACTCCTCTTTTGTCGGCTCGTTCTCGGGACCTAGGGGTGAGCCTTTTTCAATAGTTGCTTTAGACTCCTGCTCGGTGAGCTTTCGTCCGAGCATTGTTTCCCACACCGTTTTTGAAGCAGCCGCTTGATCAGCGCTAATTCCGCGACGCTGTCTCTCCCGGACAATATCCTTAATCTTTTTCGTAACCTTTTTTATATCTTCCTGATCTTCTTCCATAAGGGGGTTGGGTGTACTCTTCAGTGTACGGTTCACCGTTTTTTTTGTCAATGCAGCCTCGTTTTGAAAAGAAAGATAGGAATACTCTTGTTCTGACATAGTGCGCTAATTGTAATAAAGAAGGACTGTCGTACCTTGACACATGCCTTACAAAATGCTCACAATAAATCAACAAAAAAAGCCCGTTTTGAGGTACAATTGGTATATGCGAGTCAAACATTTTGAAAGCCTCTACCCACCTACAACGCGAGCGTCTGAAATTTCTGCCCTGGTTCCCTTCATTAAAAAGGGACTTTCTATGCAACTTATTGGACTTCCTGGTGGGGGGAAAAACAATATCCTCAATCTTCTCTCTTATAATAAAGAGGTTCGAACCCACAACCTGCAAGAGCTTGAGCCTTACGTTCACTTCGTCTACCTTGATTGCTCTGAGCTAAAAGAGAGAACGCTTCTTGATACTACAAAGTTTTTCCTCATTTCTCTTTCATACTCACTTAATGAGAGAGGGCTGGTTGAAGAGGCAGACCGAATTAATACATTCACGAAAGAAGCTCTGCCTTTTCAAGACGAACTCATTCTTTTTCAAGCACTCAAGCAAAGTATCGATTTTCTTTGTGAGGAAAAGGAGCTGACGGTCGTTTTTTCTCTTGACCGTTTCCATGACTATATTCCCGAAGTGACAAACCAGTTTTTCAACAATTTGAAAATACTACGTAACAGGGCAAAATATAGGTTTTCATGTATTTTTGCTGTTGGAAGACCCCTTGAGGAGCTTTTAGAACCCACCCTTTTTTCTGATTTTTATGATTTTGTCGTCGGCAACTTTGTATATGTTAACCTTTATGACAAAACAGGTATGGAATTCCGCCTTTCATACCTTGAGAAAACCACAGGGAAAAAAGCCGATGATGCGCTTAAAAAAGAGCTCATTGCCCTTACCGGAGGGCATGGCAAATTAACTCGGGCTTCATACGAGGCTCTGTTGAGCGAAACACCTCAAGGAGCGCTTTCCGCCTTCCTTCTCAAAAAAACAGCGGTACAAGGTGCTTTGTACGAAATATGGCTAAGCCTACTCCCCTCAGAGCAACTCTTTCTCAAATCATTTTTAGCAAAGAAAACCCTAGAGCCTGTACCGGAATTTCTCACAAAATCCGGCCTCGTAAAGGACGGGGTTATTCAAATCGGCCTCTTGTCCGAATTTATCAATAACCTCTCCATATCAACAACAGAACAAATTGAGATAGACCCCAACACCAATGAAATAATAAAGGGAGGACAGCCCATCTCAGATCTTCTCTCCCCTTCCGAATTTAGACTCTTACTTTTCTTACTGGAAAACAAAGGGCGCATTTGCACGAAGGACGAAATTATAACCGCCACATGGAAAGACACAAAGACCCAAGAAGGAGTAACCGATCAGGCGCTTGACCAAATAATCTACCGACTTCGGAAGAAAATTGAGGCAGATCCCAATCACCCCCACTACATCCAAACCCTCAAAGGCCGCGGATATAAATTTGAGGATTAAATTGCAAAGTCTACTGTTTTTGGCTACGATTAATACATGAAACGATTTGTTGCCGTATCTCTTTTGTTCTTGCTATGTGCCTCCTCCTTTAATAATGTCGTCTTTGCCCAGGAAACGCCCGCCCCAGCGCCAACAACCCCACCCTCTCCCAGCTCCATTTCCTACAAGCTCAATGATTTGCCTGTTGGCGATAACCCTGAACTTTTGTATGACCTCTACAATCATCCGGAGACAAGAATTGATGGCAATACCCGCATTGTATGGGTACAATTTACCAATCTTGACCCCGGCACCCAGTATTCTATCTGCAGTGGTTACGAAAAAGACAGCTGCAGCAACCATTTCAAGCCAGGCTCAGACGGCTCGATAACTCTTAGTATTTGCGGCAACGGACAAGAAACTGCAAAAGGAGTACAAGTGCAGGGCTTCAAATCAACGGACCAGGCGGGAGGAAAATTGAAAGAAAAATGTAAAGAATCACGTGATTATTTCCATGAGGGACATGTTTACAAATTGAGCCTTTATGCCGATTATGATGATAAGTCCGACAGGCCGGACCCGGGAAAAGACGGAGGAGAAATAATTGCCGCAAAGTTTTTCGTTGCCCACTCCTATCCACTCGTACGACTCAATTCGGCGGACATTACCAGCCAACCTGTCGCAATAACGCTTTGGGGAAGACGCCCAGGAGGAGATACCAAGAACAATTATCAGGTAGTCGTCGAGGGAACAGACAACGGATATAAGAAAGAACACTGCTACACTATTCCCGAAAAGGATTGGTGGACACAAAACCTGACCGTAGGAATCAACACCCAATGGCACGCAGAAATCGGACAACAGCCGCATCCTGAGCATATACTCGACGGGACGGGATATTCTGTTACAAAACGAGCCGATGAATTAGGCGCAACGAACACCTATGGCGGAAACTCAACCGTACCAGGTTTTCCAGGCTCCAACAAGATATTAAAAATTGACTCTGCAAGCAATAAATCAAGTGGACCGCTTAGAAGTGGCGCGTACGTTGCAAAAATAAATGAAAGAGTAAGCGACAACAGGCCATTTGGAATTGGTAACAATTGCGAAGGGGGGTATACTTACATGCAGGTTTTCTTTCAGATTCTTGCGAAGAAGAAAGAGTTGAAAATTCTGAAGGTCGTATATGACCCCAATAATTCCGACCGCGAGGATATCGATAGTGTTCCCCCCGTCCCTCCTATTCCCTGTGCAGCTGGTGAAATAGATGAAGATACGGGAAATTGCAAAGCGTTCAACGTGGCACTCCTTGGAAAAATTCCCTTAGACCCTCTCTCATTTATTAAAAGTCTTTACACAATAGTGCTCTCATTTGCTGGAATTGCCGCTATGATAATTATTATTCGAGCCGCTTACAAATTCATGTATTCCCGTGGAGACAAGGAGCTCATTTCCCAGGCGCGTGCACAACTTACTTCTGCCATTATTGGCCTTACTTTCATCATCCTTGCCTATGTGATACTATCGGTAATAGGAGTCGATATCCTAAAGATTCCGGGTTTTGGTTGATATGAAAGATTTACTGGCACTTTCCATTAACGGTACTCCCATTCCTGCCCCTTCCGGCATTCCCACTACAGGTCTTTCAAACGGAGGAGGAAAAATAATCGGCATTGGCCTTGAGTTTTTTCTTTTTGCCTGCATTATTTTGGCGCTTGGTTTTTTAGTGTGGGGAGGTCTCACTTGGGTGT
>JAYRRJ010000056.1:0-4032 GCA_041910135.1 Candidatus Levyibacteriota bacterium | reverse complement strand
TAGTGATGTAACCCCCCCTTGGACAGCCGAAATGACGGGATTTTGGGCATCTCCCGTAATTGTTATACCGCCTCCCGCAGTAACTCCATATACTACGTTTGGTGCTGTAATATCGTCTCTAAAGAAGCTTTTACCCGTAACCTCAAGTTCTTTACCAATAGCCACGTTTTCCTTCGAAACGAGAGGGAGACTAAAAAGAATATTGCCCGTTAATTTGAGC
This sequence comes from Candidatus Levyibacteriota bacterium, assembly GCA_041910135.1. Taxonomy (GTDB): domain Bacteria; phylum Patescibacteriota; class Microgenomatia; order Levybacterales; family GWA1-39-11; genus JAUSNA01. Next base: position 3,812 of record JAYRRJ010000056.1, on the reverse strand, counting down.
TTGCTTGTGGTTGCACCCAGAACTTTTGAGTTGGTTTCCGATGCAGTTTCAAACTCATTGGTTGCCTTCTGAGACTTCAGCTTCAAAAGAGATGCCTGAGCGTATCCCAAAGAAGCAATAAGAGCTAAGGTGATGACCCCTAGAACGATAGCTCTTTTGCCCGGCTTAAGTGAGGCAAATTCAACAAAAAGCGCCAATTTTGACTTACGAGAAGCAGAAGCGTTGTCTGGACCATCATTCTTGTCAGATTTTTCATGATTTTCAAAAAAGCCTCTTTTTTGACCTATAGTTGACTTGTTTTCGACATGACGATGGTATGATTCATTCGCTACCTCAAGAAGCTCCCGGAGTTTTCGTTCCTCGTAGTAAAATTCCCCTTTGTCATTGACAACGGGGGTAAGCGCGTATCTATTGGCGAGATACTGCAGTGTCTCAACTGAGACGCTCAGCATACGAGCCGCCTGCTTTAAAGTTAATAATTTCATTGATGAGTTTGGGTCATCACCAATTGCTAAAACGGGTGTACATCTACTGTATCTTTTTTTTGAGAAATTAGTCAACGCAACGAAATGGAAAGAAGTGTAACAAACTATACAGAAATTTCTGAATTTTTTTAAACCTGCGTTAGGGAAAGAAAATATCGCAAAATAGGGTGTAACATTGTGATATAGAATGTTATATTAAATTTTTTTTGCTTTTTTAAATTTCAAACACTGAATAAGATAGTCGTGAAATCAGCTTATAGTTAAAATACTTTTCACAGAATTTTTTTTTGATTTCATGAAACGTAAAAAAAATGTTTACAAAGAAATTCAAATTATTTTCTAAAGTATGAAAATCTCCGTGAAATGCCGCTGTTTCAAGCTGAATTTATATATGCAAATGTATATTGATTGTTTTAAAAGGAAAATCTTGTATTTAGAGTAATTATTATGTTCTTTAGCTTCAAAACAATGCCATCTTAACTAGTTCTGGGTCGAAGGGGGAGGAGAGGGTTCAACAAAAAGTACCTCAATGCCCAAAAAAATATGTGCCATGTCCTGCTTTACCTTAAGAACTGCTTGTTCGAATTTCAGTTCCTTAACTTTCCTATCATCTTTATAGAGCGACAGCTCCTGGTGAAGAATGGAGATAAAGTTTGCGTGCATCGGATAGACATCAAAAGGTCCTATCTCGTTATAGGAGCTTATTCTCTCAACATCGCCTTCGTAAATGAGTTGCTCCGTATCTCTCACTTTAACATGGAATAATTTTTCGGCCATAACAAAAATTAGCGAGCTGTAGTGGATACTCCGCCGGCAACACCATCCACTGTCTCATTGACAGAAGAAGTAGATGCTTGAACAGACGGTTCTGAGCTTATTTGTGAAAGCGGCGAAGTAGATTGTGGCGTCTTTTTAGACTGCTCGGCTAATTTCGCAGAAATCTTTTGCTCTATATCTTTTAGAGTGCCTATGTATAAAGTATCTTCGGGCATCAAACTATCTATTTTACCATCTAAAATTGCACGGACATCTTTAACGGTGTCCTTTACAGAAACGAATACTCCTTTTTTTTCGGTTTGGGCCTCCACAACCGTGAAGTTTTGCGTCATGTAATTTTTCAGCATTTTAGAGCGCTTATACACAACTTGATCTTCCGTGGACAACTCACTTTCTCCGATAAGAGACACTATCCTTTCAAGCGCCAAGGCTTTCTTCAAAAGCGCCTGTGCATCAAGAGCCGTTTGGTAGTGCATGTCGCCACACGTTTCCGCATTTAACGAGGAAGAGGTAGAACTTAACAGGTCAATTGCCGGAAACCTTCCCTCTTGATAGATTGAACGCGAAAGAACGATGCTTGAGTCAAGATAAGGAAAAATTGCCTGAACACCGCTATCAGTCAAATCATCTGCCGGGACGTAAATTGCTTCGAAAGTGGTTATTGCATTCTTTTTTGTCGAAACAAGCCTTTCGTGAAAGGATGCCATTTCCGACGTCAAGGTAGACTGATATCCGCCTTCGGACGGAATTGCATTAATGAGTGTTGATAATTCGTATCCGCTCTGAGCAAAGCGGAAAATGTTGTCGATAAAAAAGAGTACATCTTTTCCTAGGGTATCACGGTAGTACTCGGCCAACGTTACGCCGGTGAACGCAGTACGGAATCTTAGCGCCGGATTTTCACCCATGCTTCCATAGATAAGAGATACCCCTTGCATAACCTTGCTTTCCTTAAGCGTTTCAAATAATTCTTCTCCTTCACGCGTACGCTCTCCAACGCCGGTAAAAACCGTTACGTTTTTTTCAGGATTCAGGATAACCAGGTTGTGAATGACCTCGGAAATAATAACAGTCTTTCCAACTCCCGCACCTCCGAAAAGTCCGACTTTGCCGCCCTTAACAATCGGTGTAAAAAAATCAATCGCTTTAATACCTGTTTCCAAAAGCTCGTTTGGGATATGTACCTCAGAAAAACTGACGTCCTTTGCAATAATCGGCCTGGTTTCCTTTACTTTCAAGTCGCCCAGCCCGTCCTGCGGATTACCCAATGAGTCAACGACTCTCCCCAATAACTCAAAGCCAACCGGAATTTTAATCGGCTCCCCGGTGTCGATAACATCGGACCCGTGATGTAGTTTGCCAACGCTTGTTAAAGCCAAACAATAAAAAGAATTGGAAGAGGCCGAGGTATATACCTCCATCTTTACCTCCGTGTCATCCTTGTAGACCAAAACATCATAAATCCTGGGCTTTTCGCCGGAAAATTCTACTTCGATAATTTGTCCCTTAACGGAAACGACTTTTCCGATAATCATAGATGAGGTGTATTAGCTCCAAAGCATAAGACCGGCTATAGTCTCAAGCTGTTTTCTGTTTTGCAACTGATGCTTAATAGTGTTTTTTGCTTTTACCAACTTTTTTGATTCCTCCTCGATATGAATGAGTGCTTCTTCCATAGCATTCACCCGGGAAGCGTGCCTGGCAAGCTGGTTCTCAAGGAGTGTTTGTGAGAAGAGGTTTGCAATAATCTGTGTTTCGAAAAAGTAAAATATTTTTTCCAAAATTGGCTCAAAAATAAATCTGTCTTCCCGTTTGATAACTTCGGTCACCTCGGATTCGAATATATTCTCTCCGGTAATGCTTGTGCCGATAGGGGTCTGGTTAACAACATTGTCGAACTTGCCATAATAAACGTGAACTCTTTCGTATTGCAAAAACTTCTGCATAAGTTGCTTTATATGTGCCAAGTCCACCCCGACGTCGGGAATTTCAAAATACGTAAATGGCCGAGCAGCACCCGATGACTCGTACATTTCCTTTCCTGCGCTTCCGATTATTAGAACCTCGCCATCCTGATTCTCGGGTTTTTTCAAATCCTGAATAAAGAGTTTATAAGTTTTTTGTGTCACCGAACCATACAGCCTCCCGTTTGACGAAAGATACACTAAAAGCGTTTTACCGTTTTTTTGCAGCAATGGCAAAATCGTTTTGTCACCGGTTTTTCTTTTGGCAATGAGCTCCTTGACCTCCCGGTCGTATGAAGATTTCAAATCCACAAAAACATCGGATAAATCCTGCAGGAAATCCCGGGTTTTCAAAACCGAGTCTTTTATTTTCTGCATCCTGATAACAGCTATCTCCTCATAGCTTTCGGCGAGATCTTTCAAACTATTCAGGGCCTCAAGGTTCTCGGCAATTATTTTTCTCTGTGGCATATCTATTTGTTAAATTTCGAAACATTCACCTCCGTCAATTTTTCGGTGCAATTTTTGCCGGCATTAAATGGTCTTTGTTTTTTATAACATTCTCGTTAAATACTTTCATGTCATT
>JAYRRJ010000055.1:0-10354 GCA_041910135.1 Candidatus Levyibacteriota bacterium | reverse complement strand
GGAAATATATGCATTGAATGTGACGACACCCGATGAGTTTGTTCCGATTGTGTCTATACTTGTCACCTTTCCGACGAACGTTTGCTCGGGAAATGCATCAAGCGTTACTGTCGCTTTTTGCCCCGTCTTAATTTTTGAGATATCAACTTCGTTAACAGGAGCTTTAATCGAAAGCTGAGAAAAATTTCCTAAAACCAATACTTGTGTTCCCTGACTGGTGGAATTTGTCGATGAGTTGCTGTTGTTGTAGGTCGTGCCCGTTGCGGTAACATTACTTCCTGCTCCAAGAGAGAAATTTGCGACAGTTCCTGCTATCGGAGCAGTTACCGTTGAGTCTTGTGTTGCCGCATAAGCAAGGGATGCGCTGTTATAACTTGCTTGAGCTGCAGCGATAACCCCTTGCTGATTTTTGTAATCGGCCTCAGCTTGTAGCCAGTCGGCATTCTCTTCGATATATTTCGGGTCCGTTTTTTGTTGGTCAGAAGGATTTTGAACTCCGCGGTCATTGATGAATGCCTGGTTTGCTTTAAAAAGAGCTGACTGGAGGGAGTTGAGTTTTGCGATCGCCGAATTCAACGAATTTTGAGCAGATAAATAATTGGCATACGCCTGTGCTTGCTCTTGAGGAGTTGCTGTCGAACGGACACTAAATAGTTGTTGACCTGCCGAAACCTCGTCCCCATTTCTGACAAAAACTTCGGAGATGACACCATTTGTCGGTGACCCGATATTTGTTTGACTATCCGATGTAACGTTACCGCTCTCACTCACGCTTTCTATAATGCTTTCTCGTATAACCTGTACCGTTTGGTACGAGGGAGATGACTGCTTCTTGCCCAAATTTGATACAGCAAAAAGAGCCAGTAAAATTATCACAATTGAAGCTATCATCTTCAGTTTGAAAGGCAATTTTTTGATAAATTTTGGAATGTTTACGCGCATACTGTCTTTTTTTGCATTCTATTTGTACTTGCTGAAAATAGACTGAATATTACAGGCTACATAGGCAATTCAACAATAAAGGTAGACCCTTTTTTCGAAGAAACACAAGAAATTGCTCCACTATGCATCGCAACAATTTCCCTTGCGATAGATAGCCCCAATCCGTATCCCGATACCTCGGAAGAGTTTCTGCTTTTGTCTACTCGGTAAAAACGGTCGAAGATTTTTTCAAGCTCACTTTCTGCTATTCCTATGCCCTGGTCAAGGACTTTAATTGTTGCAACGCCTCCGTACCCACTCGAACGAATGGTAATTTTGGTATTGCTGCCGCTATACTTAATGGCATTATCAAGAAGAATTGTAAAAAGTTGTGTAAGACTTTTCGAGTTACCAACAACGTTTAACTTCGTCGATTTATTTTGTATTGCAATGTTCTTTTCTCGGGCGACGGCTTGAACGCTTTTGATTGCGCTGTTAAGGACATTCACCAGTTCAATTTTTTCAAAACTTATCTCGGGACTTTCAAGAGTAGCCAACCGCATGAGGTTGTCGGTCAGGCCCTGGAGACGGATTACTTCTTCCAGATTGCTCTTAAGTATCGCGTCCGACTCCGCAAGCTTCCGTCTTTTTCCCATAAGATATACTTCGATTTCCGACCGGAGGGTAGTGAGGGGAGTCTTTAATTCGTGCGAGGCATCTCCGATAAAGCGCGCTTGATCCTCAACGGCTCTTTTTATCGGGTCGAGTGTACGCCCGGCAAGAAAATATCCTGCGACTCCTGCCCCGGCCAAAATGCAGATATTAAGAACGATAAGACTTGCAATGAGCCTGTTTCTTGCTTCATACACTAACTGCTCGTCAAATGGGTTCGTTTCAGCGGGCATTTGCTCATCTCCAAATTGTTCCCTGATGCGTGTCTGGCGCAATTCCTGGTAATGCTCAAATCTAACAAGCTCGCGATTGACGTCCACAAAAATTACAACACTAAAAATAAAGCTAATGAGCATTATGAGAAGAAGATACCAGGCTGTTAATTTGAGGCGGGTAGAGTGAAACATATTAGTCTGATATTTTATACCCAAAACCTCTCACGGTAGTTATTAATGCCTTTTTATTCCGAAAAGGTTTGTCAATTTTGTTTCGAAGATGGGTAATATATACCTCGACAGAGTTAGGAAGAACATCCGAGTCATAATTCCACACATGATTTATGATTTGTTCCTTCTTGATGATTGTCCCCTTATGTCTTATGAGGTATTCAAGTAATGAAAATTCCTTATTTGAAAGAGAAATAGCAATTCCGTCCCGTTTCACATCAAATGTAACGCTGTCCAATGTTAGACCGTCAACCTTTAACTGAGTAGTCAAAGATGAGTGGGGTCTTCTCGTAAGTGCCCGTAGGCGTGCAAGGAGTTCTGTGAAAGCAAATGGCTTCGGAAGATAGTCGTCGGCTCCACTATTGAGTCCTTCAACACGGTCATGGACTTCTCCGAAAGCTGTCAGCATCAGTATGGGGGTATGGATGTTATTTTCCCGCAGTTTTTTACAGATTTCTATACCGTCAATACCCGGTAAAAGCCGATCAAGAATTATTGCATCATATTCCTCGCTTACCGCATAATCGTAACCGCTTGTTCCGTCGTATGTGACATCAACTGCAAAAGACTCTTGTTCGAGGCCTTTTTTTATCGAGTTTGCAATTTTGTGCTCGTCTTCTACCAGTAGCACGCGCATAGCGGTATTGTACCAAATGAAAACTGAATTATCGCTGAAAGCTAAAGGGAAGAAAGGATTTTTTCCTTGAGATTTTCGATACTTTTGTTGTCGTAAATTGAAACATCAAAAGCACTCAATCCTTTTTTCTCAAATAGTTTTTTGCTTTCTTGAAGCTTTTTTTCGTCAGTCAAATCCTTCTTTGTAAGAAGAATTATTTCTCTTTTTTCAAGAAGCGATTTGTCGAACTCTTCAAATTCCCTCCTTACTGTCTCATATGCGCTGAGCGCATCTTTTTCCTCACAGGAGATACAATGAAACAAAACTTTTGTTTTTTTAATATGTTTTAGAAAAGTCAGACCCAGCCCCTTTCCCTCTGAGGCGCCGGCAATAAGTCCGGGTATATCTGCAATAATTACATTGTTAAGTGCCCCAAGATTTGGCTCCAAGGTTGTAAAGGGATAATCCCCTACTTTTGGAGTTGCTTTGGTCAGCTTTTTTAGTAACGAACTTTTTCCTGCATTAGGAAGTCCCACGAAACCTACGTCGGCGATGAGATTGAGAACGAGGTGAAGCTTTCTCTCCTCTCCACGCTCTCCCTCAGCTTTTCTTGCTACCATTTTATTTAGGTCCGGCTGATAGTCATGATTACCCATGCCTCCGTGCCCTCCATACGCAACACAGAAAGGGTCCTCCGTTAGTATCTCGGTCCATTCCTCAGTATCCTCATCTTTAACTGTGGTGCCAAAAGGAACCAATACATAGATATCACTCCCGTTTGCTCCGTCCAAATCCTTGTGTTGACCGTTTACTCCGTTTTCTCCCTTTATGGTTTTTTTGAACTGAAACTCGGATAAATCCGAAACGTTTGCTGACCCTTTGAAATATATATTCCCTCCGTTTCCTCCATTTCCTCCGTCCGGAACGGTTTTTTTGCTTCCGAACACCTGTTTTTTTGCAGATGCACCATTTCCTCCATCACCCGCTTTAACTGTGATTTTTACATCGTCTATAAGACTCATATCCGTATTGTACCCTATGTGCTACACTTTTTGGATGAAGGAATTGAAGGCGAGGTTGTTGAATGGGTGGGAGGCCTCGATTGGTCTTATGGGAAGAAAGAGCTTCCAAGCCGTTTTCTTTACAACCAGGTGGGGAATTCACACATTTCTTGTCAGAGTTCCTATAGATGTTGTTATCCTTGACCAGCACGATACGGTATGCGTTTTAAAAAGAGCCCTGTTACCCAACCGGGTTTTTGTATGGAATCCGAAATATTATCGGGTAATCGAGTTACCTGAGGGAACAATTGAAGAACTCAAACTCAAAATAGGTGAAAAAATTACTCTGACTTTCCTTTAGATTTATAGGTTACCTCAACAAAAAGAGCGGTAAGTGCCGTAGTTATGGGCACCGCCAAAATGAGCCCTATGCTTGATACAAGAGTCCGAACCACTTCTTCGGCAATTATTTCAAAATTTATTACGGACGAGAAGGGCAGAGGATTATTTATAAAGAGGAGAAGTAGGGGAAGGGAAGCTCCGGCGTAGACCAAAATCAATGTGTTTACCATAGATGCTATATGGTCCCGGCCCACATCCATTGCTCTTTTGAATAATTCGTAAAGTTTTATCGAACGATTCGCGCTTTTTAATTGATAAACAATAGCAGCCTGAGAAACGGTAATATCTTGGAGAACTCCAAGAAGACCGATTATTATGCCACCCAAAAGTAGCCCTTTTATATCAATTGAGCCTTTTTTGATAATATTTAAGTACGATGCTTCCTCCGACGCAAAACCGCTTAAGTGCGCCGCGTTAACGAAGTATGCCGAAAGCAACCCGGTGATAAAAAGTGCAATGAGGGTGCCTATTATTGCGCACGCTGTTTTTTTGTTTATCCCGTGAGAGAGGGAAAAAGTTATAGGAATAATAAGGGATGAGGCGGCAACGACTACCAAAATCGGACTTACCCCTTTTGATACCTGCGGAAGAACGAAAAGAAACAGTATTCCGAATGTAACCCCCATCCCGATTAAAGAGCTTGCCCCTCGTCTCCCTCCTATCGAAATTGCCAAAATCGCAAAAATGCTAAAAAGGAAAAGAAGAGGAGTCCGGCGCACATAGTCGGTTATCGTCAGCATGTCCTGTGCCTTATCATTTTTTTCAACTGCCACAACAATGGTATCCCCGGCACTGTATGTAATAACTCCGCTTTGGTCGTATTTACCGTTTTCAATTATCATCTTCTTCCCTTTGTATTTTCCGCTCAAACCTAAAAGTTCAAGCTTTTGGTAGGGATGTTTGTTGCCGGTATTTTCAATAATTTCACTATTTTCGATTACGTTAATGACTACTGCTTCAACGGAGTTTTGACCCATTGAAGGAGGCGTATTTTGTTGCGCCGAGAGTCCTGTCGTACTAAAGGAAAAAAGAGTAAAGACAAACACTGTCGCAAGTAGAATTTTTTTCATCTCAGTTCACATTATACAATGTCTTTTGCAATTCTTTCTTTTTTCACATACGTATTAATAGCTATTGACGGTATAATAGTTGGGTGAAAGGAGGTGAAGATAAATGCAGGAAGAAAAAAGAGCAAATGTTGTTGCAACTGTAGGTTTGGCGGGGGCTCTTTTAGGAGCAGGATTAACGGCTGCGGCCATGGCCCTCACCGACAGGAATAATAGGCGAAAGGTGGTTCATTCAATAAGAACTTTTAAAAAACAGGCAGCAGATATGTTATCAAAAGCGGGAGAAGAGTTGAAAGAAACACAAAAGGAGGTTCTGAAGGAGTCGCAGGAGATCTCAAATGATATAAAAGAACCTGTCGTCAAAAGCGATGAGAAGATATTAAAGTCGCTTTAGACTTTTCTTTGGAACACGAGACGAGTACAATGAAGAAATGAATACGCTGACACCCGAAGAAGAAGATGTGATCGTCCATAAAGGAACGGAAGCCCCTTTTAGTGGAGAGTATGATGATTTTTTCAAGGATGGAACATTTATATGCAGACGGTGCAATGCTCCCCTTTTTACATCAAAAAGCAAATTTGATGCCGGATGCGGATGGCCTTCTTTTGATGAAAACTATCCGGAAGCGGTAAAAAGAATTACTGACGAAGACGGAGAAAGAACCGAAATACAATGCGCCAACTGTAATGCTCATTTGGGCCACGTGTTTGAGGGAGAAGAACTTACCGAAAAGAACACCAGGCATTGTGTCAATTCATTATCTATCCGTTTTGTGCCAACTGAGAAGGAATTGCCGCACGTACTTCACGAGTAAGAAATGAAAAGGTTTGTCTTTGCAGTTTTACTGGTCGGATTAGTAACAGTACTCTTGCTCTTTGCCAGACTGTTTAAGAAAGAACCGTTGAAAGAACCTGCATCCAGAACAAATCCCCCTCAAGAAGAAAGAGAGTCGGCAGGAGAGATACCGTCAATTTCTTTTTCTCTTTCTTCGGAATATTCTATTCATGTATTCGCCAAAGGTCTTGGTAACCCCAGGGATTTGCAATTTAGTCCTGAGGGAACTCTTTTGGTTTCAGATCCGGTGAATAACACTGTTAGCGTGCTACCTGACGAAGACGGTGATGGTGTTGCAGACGAAAATAAAATAATTATTTCAAGCGGCAATAAGGTTCATGGTCTCGCTTTTTTTAAAAATCAACTTTTCGTTGCAGAAGTAAACCGAGTAGCACTGTATTCTTGGAATGGTGTGAAGAAAGAAGCTGCTTTTGTGAAACAGTTGTTTCGCTTACCGAGCAACTCGGACCACAACAATCGTGGCATTGTTATAAATGGGCAGGGAGACGTGTATGTGAGTCTCGGTTCGACATGTAATGTGTGCGTAGAACCTGTTGAAAGAGGAGGTTCGGTCATTGTCTCAGATATCAATGGGAATAGTCCGCACGTATGGACGCATGGTCTACGAAATGCCGCTTTCATGACAATCAATCCGACAACCGGACAGATTTGGGGAACGGAGATGGGAAGAGATTATCTGGGAGATGATACTCCTCCCGATGAAATTAACATATTGGAGGGCAACAAGGACTATGGATGGCCGAATTGTTACGGGAATAAAACACCTGACTTGTCGTTTACAAAAAAAGCGGACTGTAAGGATACTGTAGCACCCATTTTTGAAATACCTGCACATTCGGCTCCGCTAGGCCTTGCATTTATTAATTCATCTCAATTTTCCGCAGATTGGCAGGGTGACCTGCTCGTTTCGTACCATGGATCATGGAACAGGTCTCATGCAATAGGATACAAAATAGTTCATCTAAAAGTGAAAGGAAACACAATTGCTGGAAGCGATGATTTTTTGACAGGCTTTAATCCGGGGAATCAAAAAGATGACAGTTTGGGTCGGCCTGTTGATGTGGTTTTTGATAAAAAAGGTAACCTTTATGTGTCGGATGATAAAGCAGGCGTGGTCTATATCATTCAGAAAAAGGATTAGAATTTAAAGGGAAACTTTGAGAACAACTCCTTAAAATACTGCTCCAGTCTTGCAAAAAATCCTTTTTGCTTTTCTTTAATTTCTTTTGCTTTCTGCCTTGCCTTTTCTATTTTCCGCTCAGCCTCCGCAGTAGCGGAGTTTGAGATGGTTGTTACTGTCGGGGTCACACCGTTTGTTGATGATGTGCCCTTTACATTATTATTGTTGATGTCAACCCTTGCGGTTCCATCGTCAGACTCGATGTGAACACTGCCGCCATTCTCCGATTCATATGTCTTAACTTTTCCATTTGTCTCTATGCGGATATTGGTTTTTGAAGTAGAATTTGTGCTTGTCGAAGTAGAGGAGCTTATATTATTATGCACCTCAACGCTTGAACTCGCTCCGCTTCCATTATTTGAAATGTTTACCGAGGTTGTTTCTGTAGCTGTGGCTTGGTTTTGGGCAAGAATTAAAAACAAAACTACAAACAGAAAAACCTGCCGATTTTTCTTCACTGAAATATAATAGCACATAAATGTAAGAATTTTGCATGAACGCAAAATTCTTCGCTGCGCGTAAGAATGCCGAGTGTGCCCAAGATTCTTCACTACGTGTAAAAATGCGGAATAAAAGATGCATTCTTCGCTACGCGTAAGAACCGTGAATGAATTCACTTTTCCTTCCTACGCGTATTGATACGCATAGGAATTTTGCTTTGCTGGTGTACAATGAATGCGCCTTATGGATAGTGAGCCAAAAATTTCGGGAGCATGGATATTTACCACAATCATAATTGGAGTTGCCCTTATTTTTGTTGGCGCTCTTATCCTTCATCAGAAGGAAAACATCAAACCCGAATCGACTTTCAGCCTTGACAAACCGGTCAGCAATGAACAGCCGGGGCCTTTCAAAGATCCAAGGGTTGAAACATGGAGGACGTATAGCAATCCTACATATAATTTCTCGCTTGAAGTGCCCGCCGACTGGCATGAGCAGGAATATCCTCAGGCATCTCCTAATGGAGGGCTTATCATCGCCTTCTCTCCAAATGACTTGCCCTGTAAAACATGTACCTATTTTCGAAACGGCTTTTATTCAATTCGTCTTTTCAATCAAAAGTCGGACCCTGACTACTACAAAGATTTTGCTTCAAGGCTCGCAAATGCAGGAAAATCAAAAGAGTTGCAAGGCGTACAATTAGGAAAATACAAGGGAGTAATTTCTTTAAATACCGTTGCATTCGACCATGAAGACTGGGTCTATGAGTTGTCCCTTGATGCAAAAGACGGTACATTAAGCGCGAATGACTCCGAAATATTCCAGCATGCGGTTACAACATTCCGGTTTAACGAATTACTATTCCAGTAATTACTTTTTGTCTATATAGTGGGAGTAAATCGCTTTTGAAATGTCTGCAATGCGGTTAGCCGCCAAGTCGGGTTTTTCACTTTTTGACAGAATGACAATAAGATAATTTCCCCGAGCATCAAGTATAAGTCCTGCATCGTGGGTATATTCATCCAGTTCCCCTGTTTTATGGGCTATGACGATGTCATCCGGCAGATATCTTGGAATCTTGCTGTTGAGCTGTTGATCTTTCAGAAGCTCCAACATCTTGTCTGTTGAAGCTTTGTCTCCCAGTTTATTTCCGTACAGTTTTTCAAAAAACAAAGCGACATCGTGAGGAGTTGTGGTCGGAAGATTTACCGTTGCTCCCATTTTTGTTTCATAAAATCCATTTCTTGAAAGGTAAGAAGTTATAGTGGCAAGTCCAACCTTTTGGGTTAAAAGCATTGCCGCATAGTTGTCCGATATCGTTATCATTTTATAGAGTGCCTCTTTGACTGTAAGAGTAACGGATCCTTCGGTAAGACCAGCAGAATCACTCGCAATGTTGAATTTCTTATTAAGAACGCTTACGTCCTGGCTGAGTATAGTGTCTTCATTGAGTTTTCCCTTTCCAATTTGCTCAAAAACGACCGACATTACCCATAATTTATAAAGGCTTGCAGTGTCATACACCACATGCTCATTGAACTCATAGTGCTCGTTGGTATCGAGATTTTTAACTACAATTCCATAGCTGCCGGTCGTTCCACGCAACGCATTATCCACGCTTTGCTTGAGAACATCGTTGTAAATTGTCGGTACCGGCACCGCTTCGGGTTTTGCTTGTGTTTCAACAGCCAGTACGGCTTCCTTTCTTGAAGAATGAAGATAGAATGCACCCGCACTTGTCAGAAGAAGAATAAGAACAATAAAAAAAAGAGGGATTGCAGCCAGCCTACGGTTGCTTTTTTTTCTTGGAGTTGTGCCTTTGTAATAATATACTTTTTTCATATTCTATTATAGGCAAATAATTAAGAAAATCATGTGAAAGAGTAGTCAAAATTTTAACCATTTAGGCAGAAATTCTGCTTATTTGAACAAAAAAACTTACGGATTGGATTACATCTGCCCTTATTACAATATAGAACATTTTTTTCCGAAAAGGAATGCTATTGGTTGAAGCTGTGAGTCGTTTTAAGGTATAATTGTCAAACCAATTATTGGGATGTCGTCTAATGGTAAGCTGAAGCTTGCTGTCTGCGACAGTAGGACAACTTAAGATGAAAAATTGTAGTTTCCGCTGGGATGTCGTCTAATGGTAGGACAACAGACTTTGGATCTGTTTATTTTGGTTCGAATCCAAGCGTCCCAGCAGAAACTATAATTTAAAAAAAACTCCGTCCGGCAAGCTAAGTTCTTAACTTCAGATGTTGCTACATTCCTTTTTGCGGGTTTCTGCTAGAATAGGCTATCTACCATGAGAAAGATTTTAGTTCTCGAATTCATGACTCTTGACGGTGTTATCCAAGCTCCGGGTGATTCAAAGGAAGATGCAGCAGAAGGGTTCAAATATGGCGGGTGGATGGGTCAGTTCTTTGGTAAAGATGAAGCTGCAGGCAGAGAGATGGAAAGACAAATGCAAGCGACCAATGGCCTACTCCTTGGACGGAAGACATATGATATTTGGGAAGGATATTGGCCTACCCACACGGAAAGCTGGCCCCAGGTTAATAAAATTACTAAATATGTTGTCACAACAACTCTTAAAAATCCGAAATGGGAAAACACTGTCGTCCTGAATGATATTAGCGATGTAAGAAAATTGAAAAACTCGGATGGTCCGGATTTGCAAGTGTACGGAAGTTCAAATTTAGTTCAGTCATTGATGCAAAACGATTTGATAGATGAATTTTGGCTCAAG
>JAYRRJ010000054.1:0-13719 GCA_041910135.1 Candidatus Levyibacteriota bacterium | reverse complement strand
CCCACCAACCAAAACCCCTATCGGCAATAGGTGTTTTGTGTATCGCATGAAGAGTTTCCATAAATTTTGGGGTGAGAGATTTTCTTGTTTGGCTATCCCAATCCTCAAACATTTTGCCTTTGGCTTTTTCGGTAATCGAGTAAAATAGGGTATCGGTTTTTCCGATGGTTAGAGTTTTTGGGATAGGGACCATAGAGCTCATGAAATGTTCTGCAGCATATTTGTCTTTTTCAAAACTTGTGCTTTCCATAAAGAGGCGGATAACAAGATCTTTGCCATGGCTTACAAAAGAGTAGGCTTGCGACATCTCACCACCTGCCAGAGGTTCAATTTCTGAGGCATTTTTATCAAAGTTATTTTGAAGAAGGATTGCGACTTTATCGGGTCCGATAACTGTTTTGACCGTAGACATAGCAAGAGTATAGCAAAAAACTGACAGTATATCGCGTTTTTATGATAAAATTAAACTCTTCATTCTCCAGGATTTATGTTTCAAAATCTTTTTTTGGTGGGATTTTTACTTTACTCTTTGAGTGGGTTTTTTGTTGGATTTAGAAATACGCATTCAAAGAAAAATCCTTATGGATTAAGCCGTCTATTTTATCCAATAGGTGCATTTGTATGGGCAGATGCGGTCATTTTTGGCCTCTTTTTTTCCTTGGCATGTGTTATCAGTTTATTTTTACAAAACTTCACACTATTTATTCTTACTTATTCGCTTTTTTGGACCGTGAGAAGCCTTGGAGAACAGTTCTATTGGTTTTTGGAGCAATTTAGCACAACTCACAGAAATCCCGAGCATACTTTGTGGGTCTCAAAATTTTTTCCCCGAAATTCTTCATGGATTGCTATGCAAGTTTTCTGGCAATGCATAAGTGTTGTATCAATTATCTCTACAGTATTGGCATTTAAGCGGCTGCTGTTTTCCTAAATTCTGTATTGACATTGACAATGAAATGGTGATACCGTAATTTCATGTCTTTTCTGGCAAAACTTCAGACAGTTCTCCTTTTGTGTGTTTTGACAGTATTATTTTTCTTTGTAGGTAAGTCTGCATACGCCGATACAACCGGTACACTATTGCCGTCGGGGGAGGGTGCGTATATGCAATGGGCTCCAAGTACTGGCTCCTCTCATTATGCAGTGGTTGATGAAAGCTCATGTAATGGAAATACGGACTTCAATAGAGAAACAACAGTTGGTCAGCGCGACTCATATGCTCTTAATCTCACGTCCATTCCAAATGGAGCAACGATAACTCAAATTTCCATAACTCCTTGTGCTTCAAAGAATACTGCAGGTGGTATCAATACAACATTTGATGTTTTTTACCGGCTCAATGGAGTAAATAGCGCAGACATGCCTGGATATATGTTGACCGGCACGACTCCGACTCCACTTGCCGTTACCAATTATACGGGATTATCAATTGTGAAAGGGGTAACTACAACGCTTGAAATTGGAGGAATTTATACAGCAGGCAATAAGGGAGTGAAATTGAGCCAAATCGGTGCCGTCATAACCTATAACCCTCCTGCTCCGAGTGTTACGACATCTCTTCCCTCAGGGGTTTTGCAAACATCGGCAACTCTTAACTCATCGGTCAATCCGAATGGAAACGCAACTACTGTTTTATACCGCTATGGAACTACCAATACATCGTGTGCCTTACTTCCAAATGGAATTGGCGCTATCAATATTGGGTCTGGTACAGCTGCCGTTTCCCCAAATAGCCAGTCTGTCGCATCCCTTTCGGCAAATACCACATATTACTATTGTGCGACAGCGACAAATAGCGGTGGGACATCGTACGGCAATGTTATTTCTTTTACAACCCTTCAGAGTGCACCTGTTGCGCCAAGCGGGCTGTCGGTAACCCCTAACACTTCAACCAGCGCTGTTCTTCTTTGGGCCGATAATTCCAACAACGAGAATGGTTTTCGTATTGAAAGAAGCTATGACGGGGTGTTCGGCTGGATGCAAGTTGGCACAGCAAGTGCGAATACTACAACTTTTACCGACCAAAATCTTATCACCCAACAACCCTATTACTATCGAGTTTACGCATTTAATGCTGCTGGTAACTCAGGATACACTAATGTTTATTCGATAAATTCAAATATTCCTAATAATCCGTCAAATGTCACGTTGACGTTGACTTCATGCGGAGAAGTGCCGGCTGCGCCGATGATACTTTCATGGCAGGATAACTCATTTAACGAAATAGGATACGAAATAGAAACAAGCGTGGATGGATCAAATTACAGTCCGCTTGTAAGCCTTGGTTCAGACAGTACTTCATATTCATTCAATGGTTCAAACTGTTCCTATAGAATAAGAGCAGTTAATGGCAACGGAAATTCGGATTGGGCATACGTTGACACTATGACCGGTCAATAGCTACTTATTTATTTTCGCAAGTATTATCCCTGCAACAATTGCTTCTAATAAGCCTCCAATTGACCATGAAAGGACAAGTGGAAATGATACTTGAAAACTGCTGAAAGTCATAAACATTCCGGCAATTGATGAGGCTACCCAATACCATACTCCAAATTTCAGACCTCTCATACAGTATTCTTTGTCACTCAGAAGTTTTTTCGTTTTATCCCATATAAAAGAAAGAATAACTCCCAATACAAATGGATACACATAGTAAAGCGACATAAGAGGGTCGGTCCACGGTCGGAACACATTCTGATTGGTATATTCGGCAGTGATAGCGGGCATAATAAGTTGTGAGAAAAAACTTACCGCTATAGAAATAATAAATATTCCTACACCTGCTAAAAGTCCTTGAAGAATTAGCTTCATATAATTCACCTCCTTTCACGTATATTATCACGCATGTGAGATTATGAGGCGGTGATATGAATCACTTACGATGGGATGTTCTTAGAAGTGGAGAGATGAGGTGAAGTTGCCTATCAGTTCTTTTAGCTTTTCGAGGAAGTCTTTAAGTCCGGCTCCGAGCATTTGGGCTTCGGTAGGTGTAACGGTTGGTGTTAATGTTTCGCTGGGGGTTGCCGTTGGAGTTTCGGTTGGGGTTACTGTTTCACTCGGTGTAACCGTAGGTGTTTCGGTTGGAGAGGTCGAAGGGATAACCGACGGAGTTGTGGTTGGAGAAACTGACGGCCCAACATGGACGTCATCATCATTGTCATCGTCATCAATGTCATCATGATGCTTTTTTCCAACGTCCGACTTTGCGACTGCGCTTACCGCTTTTCCGCCCTCATGTTCGTGTGCTTCCTCGGAAACCGCTTCTCCATGATTTCTTACTCTTTGAGTAGTTGTAGGTTGAGAGGCATTTGATGTTGTTGTCGCGTGTTCATTTTCATGCTCTTCATGTACTTGTACGCCAGGGTTATTGTTGGAATGTTCGTTAGCTTGGTCATTGGAAGCTGCAACTTGTTGAGCTGCAAAGAGAATGATGAGAGAAAGTGTTGCGAATGTCAGTTTTTTCATATCCGGTAATTAGAACGCATAGCAATTAAAAATGTTACACGAAGGCCTTTTTAGTAAGCATGACCTTATTATGAAAAAGTTTCCAGTTTGTTTCACAAACAGGAAAGAAAGCAGAAGTCGTACTTCGTTCCGTTGTTGCAACCTACGCGTAACTTTTCTCTCATTTGAACGTTTAAATAAATAGGTGTGATACAATAATGCCCCCATGGAAGATGAAAAAACTCTCATACAAAAGGCACAAAAAGGAGACACTGAAGCATATGGAGTTATATATAAGAAGTACTTTCAAAAACTATACAGATATTGTAAGTTCAATACCAAAAGCGACGAGCACGCAAAAGACGTTTGTCAGGAATCTTTTGTGAGGGCTTGGAAAAAATTGAAGGATTTTAAGACCGACGGGCAGTGGTCAATACAAGCTTTCTTGTTCACTATTGCAAGAAACCTCATCATTGATGCCACACGGAAGAAAAAGGAATTCGCTCTTGAAGAATTTGAGAATTTAACAGATGACAGCGACCTTTACGAGGAGCTTGATAGGAAGCAGGACATTGCAAAAGTAAGAAAAGTTCTTTCAAAACTCGATGATATAGAGCGTCAGATAATACTTTTGAGATATTTTGAGGAGATGCCTTCCTCCGAAGTCTCCCAAATACTGGGGATGAAGGATGGAGCACTGAGAGTCAGGACCTTTAGGGTAATGCAGAAAATGAAGGATATATTCGAAGCACTATATGGAACACGAAATTGAAAAATTAAAACAAGCATATTTAGGTACACAAGCTCCTGTGGAGCTTGAATTCTATGGTTTTGAGGATGTTCTGGATAGGATTTACAACAAAAAGAAAAACAATTTCTACATCTACCGTTATATAGGATTAACGCTTATTGTTCTCGTGATGCTTAGTGGCATTGCCGGCATCACATTTGCTTCAAAACCCGATTCGACGCTTTATCCATTAAAAATTGCAGCCCAAAAAGCAATTGCAAATGTAACTCACACGAGTCCAAAACATGTAGAGGACACAATCGATAATATATTATCACCCATAAAAATGACTCCTACCGTTGCTCCGGTTATTATACAGTCCGCACCTACACCGTCCCCTACAGCAGTCGTAAAAAAGAAAATTGAAACAGAAAACGAGAATGAAGACAGAAAAATTGAGACGAAAAGCAACCGACAAGGACAAAGCACCGAGATCGAGCGCAAGGAAGAAGTAAAAGGAGTAAATACAACAAAAGAGCCGGAGAAAAAAGAGGACTCTTCAAATTCGTCCTCCCAACACCAAAACGAAAACCGTTCGGACGAACACAGGCAAGAGCAAGGCAACAATTCATCGTCAAATTCACAGAATAACTCTTCAGAACACGAAAAAGATTGATATTCTCGTTCACATCAGGCTATAATTCTTGAAAGTATCCTATAATAGCAGTATAATACGTTTCCTATGCTAAGTGAGATGGTTAAAGGATTTGCAGGTGACGAAGACAGGGGATGGATTGGAAAGGATGTTTCGCTACAAAAAAATATTCTTATCAACCCCCATGGTATTCGCGTTACACGACTTGCAACCCAACCGGGAAGTTTCCCTTTTGAGCTCAAAGAAGGAGCTGAAGAGCGCTTGTCTGCTTCTATGCGGAGTAGATATGCGCAGATAGGACTTCATCCTGCGGACGATTCCTTGGAATACGCTCTTGAGGCATATTTTAACGCGCAAGACACGGACTCTTTTGAATTTCCATTTGCGATTACTAATTTTTCAAACGCACCGATTTTTATTCCGAGAGGAACGGAAATGTTGCGTTTTTATGTCCCACCAGTCAATTTCGTTGAAAACGGGAACCTTGAAGGGTTAGTTAGGGACAAAGTGGTTCAAATCGATGGTAAAGAAGGGCGTGAATGGAATTTTGTATATAAGACATTGGAGAAAAATAGGAGCGACATAGTAGGAATAGGCCTTAAAGTGAAAGAAGGCGGCAGAAAATATATCCCAAAACAGAACGAGCCTATATCAGTGAGCGGTAGTGAAAGGAATTACAGAAAAGAAGTGGATAGATTTTTAGTGCCTGTTGAAAAAAGGCAAGATCCTCAAATTGCGTGTCTATGGATTGGGGAAACGTCAGCAATTGACCTCGGCAATAGAGTGTCGGCAGAAATCGAACGCAATGCCTATCCTGGATTTCAAGGGAACACATTATCTCCAACTACCGGGGAACATATTAATTCTCGGCTTATCGACCCATCCACCGGTTGGCCGGTCAGAGTTGAAATTTACAGCCCTACCGAAGGGGAGCAAGTCGCTGACTGGGTGGTTTTCCGGTTCTTCAACCAGTAGCGCAATCAATTTTTTAAGGAGGGAGATCTGAGGAAGACGTTTTCATACTTAAAATGTTCTCAAGTTATTCGTATTCCAATGGTTAATATGTTTTGGTAATCGAATAGCGTCAATCCGCACCTGCTCCTTCCACATATCGTACTGCAATCCGTTCAGTCCCGTCCGTGTATGTGTTTTTCCCTTTATTCCCAAATGTAGTTTTTTTAAATGCAACATGTTTGTTCACCTCCTTTCTTGTTGCTATTATTTGCTTTTGGCGATACAACTTCAGTGAGTATTCTTACACTTTTTGTGTGAAGTTCATTACACTTATGAGGTTAAAATAGATGCTGTCAGAATAATGTCACGGTTGCGCGAACCCTGACATTTGGTATAGTAAAGACTATGGAAAACATTAGGTGGTTCGGACACGCATCTTTCAGTTTTGTTGACTTAAAAAGCGGGGGGAGAATTTATTACATAGATCCGTTCCATATGCCGAAAGATACCTCTACGGGACCATTAGATAAGGCGGATATTATATTTGTAACGCATGCGCACCATGATCATTTGTCTCCCGCTGACATTTCAATGCTTTTAAAAGATGACACCGTGGTGGTAGCAACGCAAGATAGCCTTGAAACACTTCAAATATCTCAGGAAAAATTTCCTGTTACACCAAATAATGAATATAAAGTGAAAGATTTTTCCTTCAAAACCATTCCTGCATACAATATAAATCCCGAGAGGCCTCACAAAAAAGAATACGGATGGGTAGGGTATATGTTTTCAATTAATGGTTTGAAAATTTATCATGCGGGGGATACCGATTACATTCCCGAAATGGACAATTTGAAGTCTGAAAATCTTGACATCGCGTTTCTTCCAATTGGAGGAACGTATGTTATGACACCGGAAGAGGCGGTTGAAGCCGCCAATGCAATTTCAGCCAAGAAAACAATCCCCATGCATTACAAAATGCTTTTGGGAGAAAAGATAAAAGAGGGAGAAGAACTATTTAAAAATGGTGTTTCAAATTCTGAAGTGCTATTCTTGGAAGAATTCAAATAAGTTATTTAACCTCAACGCTCGTCATTTTGTCCCCGACAACGATTTTTTTGACAACATCCATACCTTTTGTTACTTTTCCAAATATTGTGTAGTTTTTTGGCAACGAATCGTTGTCCGCAAGCATGATGAAGAACTGTGAGCCATTAGTGTTTGGTCCCCGGTTGGCCATAGCTACGACCCCCTCCTTGTACCCTTCTTTATATGAAGTGGTTGAGGGAATAAGTTCATCATCGAATGTGGTTCCATAAATTGAATATCCGCCGGTTCCATTCCCATTCGGGTCTCCCCCTTGTATGACAAAGCCGGGTTCAACTCTGTGGAAGTTAAGGCCATTGTAGTATCCGCGCTTAGCAAGTGTCGCAAAGTTCTTGACTGTTTTTGGAGCATCATCAGGATAAAACTCGATTTCAATGTCTCCTTTAGCAGTGTGTATTGCGCCGCTTGTTGCCGATATTATTTCAGCTGGAGCGGCTGTTGGTGCAACTTGGGTTTGTTGTCCCTGCACTTGTTGTGTTCCGGTTGGTTGTGCGGCAAGGGGACTTTGGGTAGTTTTAAGATTTATATCAATTGGAGGAGTAGGGGTGAGGTCTCCCAAAGCAGCCAATGGGTTTTTTCCATCAGCCTTTGTGAATACGACAATAAATACCGCGGTTAAAAGAAGAATCCCTATGACGACAAACGGAACTTTGCTCACGTGTTACAAAATACAACAATTTTTTTAGATAGTCAACAAAGGTTTCTATTAAGTTAATAAATTTATTTACCGGTTTTGTACCACCCAAGTCTCCCGATAGTCTCCGGCTTTCCGATGGTGATAGAGCCGGGCATGCCTCTATGTAATTTGCTGTCACAAACTTTCCTTCTTTTTAGAAGCTGAATTGTTTCGTCGGGCTTGACCCAATCACTTGGATAATATTCATATTTCAAATGACGTCCGCAATCTCCGCAGCATTCCTCAAGCTCGATTGTTTTTAATTCCCCTCTTTTATATTGGCTGATAAGCTCTCTTTTTATAGCATCGGGCGATTTAGGTCGGGGAAATTCGGTAGGTTCCGGATCTTTCGTTTTAATAAAGTCGGGAACATTCTGTGCTTTGCTTATCCTACCAAGCGTTATTATCTTGTCCTCCATTTCAATAACAATTTCTTCTTCTCCCTCCTCATCTTTAACCAGTCCATGATTTGTCAGTTGTTTTTTCCGCCATCCGACTCTGTTGTCCCCTCCTTCTGCTTTATCTTCTACAATTACTAAAAAGCCTAAATTCTGCTCAACAATTCTTTTCAGATGATCGCGCGTCAGCTTTCGTGTTAACATACGTGTTGCTTTTGCAACTACTTCATCATATGGTGTCTCCAAACTGCGTGGGCCGGTATGGATAACGACAGCGGGGGTTCTTTGCGGTTCATCAATGGCCCGCTCCCGGTTATGACCATGTTCCTGAACAGGATGACCTTGCTGATCAAGCATGGTGACGGTTGAGGGGAGCGCGTCAGGTTGGTTCGCATTCATATAAACGATTTCTCCGGGTGGTAGTTGTTGCCAGCGTCTATCGTTACGCAGAATATTTGGAAACACAATCGGCTCTTGCGGCGGACGGAGTAGATCGGAAGGTGTTAGCTCGGGCTGTGCTGCCTCAAAAGGCTCAGACATAGTGACATTGTATCACACCGTTTTTAGGGCTGTATAACGGTCATTTCCTTTGGAGAGTTAGTCAAACTTTCTATTCCGTCCATAGTAATAAGGATAGTGTCTTCAATGCGCACCCCGCCGGCATTTACCACATAAACTCCCGGCTCAACAGTCACTATCATTCCGGGAGTTAATTTGTCATCGGTGAGCGACGAAAGGGAAGGGTTCTCATGCACTTGAAGTCCTACGCCGTGGCCCAATCCATGCGGTATATCGGAAAAACCCAAAGCTTTCAAATGACTGTTGGCAAGTTCGGCAGGTTTTTTGCTTTCAAAATCCTCTTTCATGTGTGTTTTGAGACAATCCATTGCCACCTCCTGCGCTTCTTTTGTAGCAGTATATATACGTGTTAACTGCTCGCTTGGTTGTCCCACAAAAATCGTTCTTGTCATATCTGAGCAATACCCATCGACTTTTGCGCCAAAATCCAAAAGTACTATGTCATTTTGAGAAAGAACCGTGCCATTGGACATATGATGAGGGATTGCGGAATTCTTGCCAAACGCCACAATTGAGTCAAAAGATAACTTCCCTCCATTGTTGCGCATATAATTTTCAAGTTTGGTTTTGACTTCCAGCTCGGTTTCTCCGGGTTTGATTTCTTGTCTGATGTACTCAAAAGCCTTATCAGAAAGAGCGCATGCTTTTCTGATACTTTCTATTTCTCTGTTGTCCTTTACTTCACGCAATCCCTCAACGATATCAAAAGTTGGGGTAAGGTCAGTGCTGTTAGTCTTTTCTTCAATGTCGGCAATTTCCTTATAGGAAATATTGTCTTCTTCAAATCCCATGGTTTTTATAATGTTGCTTTTAAGATAATCCGTTGCTGCTGTTACGAATGAATTTTGGGCGGAAATTTCAACAAGTGTTATAAAAGGAGCTATGTCTTTCACCATTTGCGTGTATCGTGCATCGGTGAAAAGCATCGCATCCAATTTTGTTACCAAAATCCTGGCCTCCCGTTCTTCAATTGAAAATGCATGAATGCCTGTAAGATACGCGATATTGTAGGGGGACGTTATGAGAAGTGCTTCGACATCGAAATTAGCAAGCTCTGCCTGTAGTTGTTTTATACGTGACTCAAACATGGTTTGATTATATCTGATTTGAGGGGTCCTGTCTCCCACCCCCTCTAATTAGTTGACATGAAAATCCCTTTCCTCTATATTAAATTATGATTGTCGTCATCGACTTCGGTTCCCAGACTTCCCATTTAATAGCGCGACGCATCAAAGACTTAGGTGTTCCTGTTAGTATAGTTGAGCCAAAAAAATTCAGGCCAAATATGTTACCAGAGCCGGCCGGAATAATTCTGTCGGGTGGTCCCGCATCGGTCTATGAGGAGGGTGCTCCGACTATCGACCCATCTATTTTTTCTCTTGGCATCCCGCTTCTTGGAATATGTTATGGGCTACAGTTGATGTCCCATCTTAATGGGGGGAAAGTAATCCCCGGCAGGAAGGAATACGGGCCGGTAAGAGTAAATCTTATGTCCCGCGCAAAAGAAGCCACATTCACCCATGGATTGTCACCAAAATTTACCGCATGGATGAGTCATGGAGACGAAATTATAAAAGTTCCGGTTGGCATGAAAGTATTGGGACATACAAAGAACATGAAATATGCAATTGTGGGAGATGTAAAAAGAAAAATTTACGGGTTGCAATTCCATCCCGAAGTTGAGCACACAGACTTTGGAAATGTACTTATTCGCAATTTCTTATCGATTTGTAACGTTAAAACAACTTCTCAGACAATTGCAATACAAAGTCTCATCGATGCGATAAAAGAAACAGTTGGGGAACGGTATGTGATAGGTGCTGTCAGTGGTGGGGTTGATAGTACGGTCGCAGCTGTTTTGACTGCAAAAGCCATCGGTAACAGGTTCTATCCTATCTATGTAGACAATGGACTCATGCGTCACGACGCTAGAGAGCATGTCGAACGTATATTTGAACACGTCGGGATTAAGCCCATCATTGTAGATAGTAAGGCGGAGATGCTTATTCTTCTCTCCGGCATTAAAGATTCGGAGGAAAAGCGCAAAGTTATTGGAAGGCATTATGTAGAAGTTTTTGAAAGAGAACTGGATAAGCTTGAAAAAAAAGGTATTAAGCCTGAATTTTTGATGCAAGGCACAATATATAGTGATGTTATCGAGAGCAAAGGAACACGCCATGCCGCAAAAATAAAATCTCACCATAATGTCGGAGGACTCCCAAAACACATGAAAATGAAGCTTTTAGAACCACTTCGGGAATTTTATAAAGATGAAGTGCGCTCAATTGGCATAAAATTGGAATTGCCGAAAGAGTTTATCTACAAACAACCCTTTCCGGGTCCGGGCTATGCGGTACGGATACGGGGTGTTGTCAATGAGAAAAGACTTGCTATGGAAGAAAAAGCCGACAGAATTGTCATGGAGGAATTGGGAAATGCAAAACTTTTGGACAAAATATTTATTTCATTTCCTGTACTCACAGGTGCTATGTCAACGGCAGTTAAAGGGGATGGGAGAAGTTTCTCCGAAGTGGTTGCTCTAAGGGTTGTTGAGAGTGCCGATGTTATGACGTCAACATGGTCACGTCTTCCCTATGACGTCTTGCAAATAATTTCGTCTAGAATTGTAAATGAGGTACCTGACGTATCACGCGTTGTGTACGACATTTCTACCAAACCCCCCGCCACAATGGAGTGGGAATAGTGACCGTTTCTTATCTGTTAACGGATATTGTTTGACCAAGTTCTGCCGCAGGAGCGGCTATTGTGATTCTATTATCAGATGGAGAGCGGGCAACAGTGTAATTCGTGTTGTAATTGACCGAACAATTTAAAATAGGAGTACCGTTATTTGTTAATGGGTCTACTGGGAGTGCAGCCAGATAAGATGGTACTAATGCCGAACAAATATCAGCATCATTTGTAGGATTTCCACTTTTTTGTATAAATCGGGTTGTGACATCGATACCATTAGGGAGAACCCCTTTATTGTCTGCTGCATACTGTCCAATTGCATTCAGAATCGCATTGATATCAGACGCTCTTTTCGTATTGTTTGAGCTTGGAAAGTTTGCTTCTAAAGATGATGAAGGTGTGGGCGAGAGTGAATCAGCTGTCGGAGTTGATGGGACATCTGTTGGAATAACAGTATTTTTATCAATAATTTCTTTACCGGTAGTTGTGTCTCGTACAATAAGCCAAAACTCTTTGTTAATAATTGCATTGTATAGAATATACTTCCCATCTTTTGTAAAAGTTAGCTTATACGGTTTGATTCCATAATTATCAAACAATTCTGATTCGGGGTAAACCGTTGGATAATCTGTGTATTCATTAGTCGTTTTAGAATTTACTGCAATTGTATATTTGCCTTGTAATTCATACTTCGCATAATAATCGAATAGGCTTAAGGAGTTGGTTGAACTATACGCAACGTTATTGCTATCGGAGCTAAATATAATATCTCTATATGGACTGTAGCCAGCATATTCCTTGTTGTCAATAACATT
Organism: Candidatus Levyibacteriota bacterium; assembly: GCA_041910135.1. Lineage (GTDB taxonomy): Bacteria > Patescibacteriota > Microgenomatia > Levybacterales > GWA1-39-11 > JAUSNA01. The sequence continues at coordinate 1,664 of JAYRRJ010000054.1, read as the reverse complement.
TACAACTTTAGAATCGTTCTTTACCGCTGTAAATGCGTTTCTTTCTCCGTTCGGACTGAAAGTAAAATTATATATTTTTTTATAAGTATTGCTCATTGGTTTTTTCGTTTGGTTATATAGTGTTCCATTGTGTTCATAAACGAAATTTTTTCCATCAGGACTAAATTGCATAACATCGAATCCATAATATGAAGTAGATGTTTTTTGTGGGTTGCTATCAATATTTTGGTTATCCAAGTAAAGCAAGAAAACATCACTATTAGGGGTTATATCTCTTGCGATATACGCTAGTCTTTTGCTGTCAGGACTAAAAACAATTCTTGATACTCCGCCATTATGCGGTGTGCTTACCTCCTTTTCATTGACAATAAGGACATAATCATAAGGTCTTTGTGTGCCTTTGCCTATAATATAAGCAAGTTTGCTTCCGTCAGGACTAAAAGCCATAGGTTGGTCGACTTGAGGACTTCCGATCCATTGGGCTTTTATAGATGATTCTATATCATCTTTTACAACAAATTGATTGCCATCATAAGCGATATAAGCAAGATGTTTTCCATCATCACTAAAGGTTATTCCATTTATGCTTTTATATTTCTTTTTCGCAACCCCATTCACAACAACATATCCAATTTCGGTAGCAGATGGTCCTTCAGCAACACTAAAAGCATATGAAGCGCCATTTTTGCTAAAAATAAATTCCGGAATTGGATTTCCGTTTTCAGGAGTTCCATAAGTGCCAATTTCAGTGCCATCTACAACAACTGTTTGACGGTGAGAATTATCTGAAAATATTGCAGCAAACCTACTGCCGTCACTACTAAAAACACCTGATATGTAGGATTGGTAAGGAGTACTTTCTTTCCCGTTATGAAAAAAATAATATTTTCCGTTCTTAAAACCTATAACATTTGCATTACCGGTTTCTGGGTCTTTATAAGCATTAAATATTTTTTCGTACGTATTGCAAGGGAGGCAGGAAACGCCTCCACTTTGTATATCGTCTCCAGTTGTCACAACCTCGTCATTTCCAGTTTGGATTATGCCGAATGGTTTACTAAGGTCGGCTATCTTTTTACTGAAAAATTTCGGTAGCGTGGGGAGAAGGGAGGAAAGTTTAGTTGTATTTGTCGTTGTGGCTGCGTTTTGATACGCTTGATGAGGTAAAAAAGAAAGAGCACCTACACTTTTTGAGATGGGTAGGATATTAAAGTAGTTCAAGAAAAGAAGAATTAATACTATAAGCAATATAGTAATTCCTTCAATTGAAAACGCTTTAAAAAGTGATTTGGAGTTAGAGGGATTTTGATCCGGAAGTTTGAAAGATGTTACCGGGGGCAAGGGATTGTTATTTTCCACACTTTCAGTGTAGTAAAACAGCAATTATGATGCAAATAATCCTCCACAATATATAGAGGTTATAGTGAGAGTTTATGGAACGTACCATGCTCCCATATGTAAATGCTACGGGGGAGCCGCATTTTATCCATTAATACTTTTTCCTTCCAAATTTCATAACTGAGAATTTGTCTTGTTTTTTTATATATTGTGGCTCTTGTTTTTGTTAGCAACTCAAAATTTATCACATCGCATTCACCCTCTTTCCATTAGTTAGTTCTAATTTTTCAATTTCATTAATAGCTTTCTTTGAGATGGTATTGAGT
>JAYRRJ010000053.1:0-7888 GCA_041910135.1 Candidatus Levyibacteriota bacterium | reverse complement strand
TATTTTATATATTTTATCTGGAGAATTCTGATCTCTTACAAGAAATTGGACTCCATAATAACGCCCGCCTGGACTACTCACAATATCAGAAGCATATTGAAACAAATACGAAGATGGTGCATGTAAATTAAATAAGTAAGTTTTTTGATCATCTTTTAGCAAAATAACATCATCTTTGGTTGATTCAATTGAAATAAACAAAGTGTTATTATCTAACGGATAATAATGATAATAATCTACTACTGGACTTGGTGACATAGCCGACCCTGCCGATACAGATGGAGCCGGTGCAGATGGAACTGGAACCGAGTTGGTTGCAGGAGTCTTTGACGGTACAGAGTTTTTGGGAAAACTTAAATAATAAAGAACAGTACCGATTACGATCGACACGACAAGGGCTACAATCAGAACAAGAAGTTCTTTGTCGACTCTCTTACGTGGGAGCAAGGAAGCCTTGGGATTTCGCTCGGATTGAGCCGGTTCACCCACAATTTCCCAAGAAGCTTCATTTAATTCTTGATTATCCATAAGATCAGTATTTCAACTATGAGGAAGGGAGTCAAGGGATTTTGCTACATTAACCAATAGCTACACAGACTAAAATTCTTAAAATTTGAGAACAAGTAGCTGCAGGGCCGCCGGGGCTCGAACCCAGAATAGAGGTTTTGGAGACCTCTGTGATACCATTTCACCACAGCCCTTCGTCAAGTTTTTTAAAAACTTCGAACTCAATTATATTGTATCTTTAGCTTCAATTCAATTTGAGTTTGAAATTTTAAAAAATGAAGGCATACAGGACTTGAGATGTGTCTTTGTCCTTTTGCATTCAGCAAATGAATGTGAAGAACAAAAAATCTCAGTAAAAAACCCTCCCACAACGAACCCCGCCTTTTTGGCGGGGCATTAACCTTGGCGGTTCTACTTAGCGCGGGATACGCGCCGAGCAGACCCATGTACCTGACGTGGATGTGATCCGGGCTGGGCCCGAGGGACTAGGTCCGTAGACGCTACCCGAAGTATTGTCCAGATACACACCATCAGCGATGGTGAGACTGGCACTTTCCGCGGCTTTCTTTTTTATTATTAACGCATTGAATTTCTCTGAAATTAAATGCCCAAAAAGAGGTAGAAGTGCTTGGCTTCATTCCTATTCAGTCATTTCGCTGGGACTGATATATAACTATAGGTTCATATTATAAAATTGCTCTGTCTACTCCTGCTTTCCATTTTGCATTCGCCCAGGCTCTTTTGATACCATATACTCTCCATGGAAAAAGCACTGTCTACCCTCCGAAAAAACCTGACACCACACTTCCCTCCACACTATAGAAGAGCTTTTTTATTTCTAGGAATTGGTTTTTTTGCTCTATTTATTATCTTTACTCTTGTCGTTCGCACCGATATTCTTCGCTCTTTCGACTTTGATACAACCGTGAGGATTCAGGAAAAAATTCCAGCTAAAATCGATGGCTTCTTCTCATTTTTAAGTGTATTTGGGAGGTTTGAAACGTCGATAATCATTCTATTGGTAATTTTATTTATTAAAAGAAAGATATTGGGAGGGGTTGCTTTTGCGCTATTTGGGATAGCACACGTTATCGAAATCATTGGAAAGACTTTTCTCTCACAACCAGGACCTCCACACATGTTTCTTCGCACTCATGACCTGGCGGCGGAGTTCCCAGGGCTCTATATCCATACTGATGCATCTTTCCCCTCGGGTCATGCCATGCGTGCACTTTTTCTATCCACAATGATTATTTTTCTCATATGGAGAAATAAAAAAATAATTACAGAATTAAGGTATGTTCTAATAGGACTTGTCGTCATTTATACATTTCTTATGGTCTTATCCCGAGTCTCTCTTGGAGAGCACTGGACTACAGATGTCGTTGCTGGGTCACTTCTGGGTCTTTCTTTCTCCTTTATTTCTCTTATATTTCTTTAGTTCTGGATTCTGACAAGGTGACATATTTCAGACAATCCACACATGTCAAGTAAATTTATCGTTCTTTGGTACCATGAACAGGTTGTTTTCACAACATTGTTCTTTGACATTGGATGGATTTTTGAGGGTTCTCCCGTCGTATGAATATCTGTTCGTAGGACGGGGGGACTCTCATCAAGAAAAGAAACGAGGAAACACTCATATGTCCCTACGGGGAAGTGACGTCACCATATCCGCCATCAAGGCGGACGTGGGATCCATCGGGGGGCACACACGCCCCAGCACAGCCATGATCAATCTGGCCAAGGGCGCTGTTACAGGCGCCATCAATGACGGCCTTCTCATCGACGGCGATGTCACCTATACCGGTGACGACACCGCACTCATCATGGTGCATCAGCACGGCGAAAATGCCGCGCAGGTGCACACGTTCGCTTCGGAGACTTTCTTCGCGATGACTGAAGTCGCGAAAGAAGAAGGCCTCTACGGCGCTGGTCAGGACCTTTTGACCGATGCTCCGAGTGGCAACGTACGCGGCGCCGGTCCTGGTGCCGCCGAGATCGAATTCACGCTCCTGCCCGACTACCGGAAGGCGGAAAGCCTGATGATCTTCGCTGCCGACAAGTGCGGACCAGGGCTCTTCAACCCCTACGTCCGCGACCTACTCACAAATCCCGACGTGAACGCCGGACTCTTGCTGTCGCCTGTACTTCAGCTGGGCTTCGTCGTGAGGGTTGTAGACATGAACCCGGGCGAGTCTCGGGTTGCCGTCTTCAACCTCCCGGAGGACTACCTCAAGCTGGCAGCGATCCTTCGCAAGCCGGACAGATACGCCATCAAAAGCGTCACCTCCCGAGCCCATCCCGGCGAAAAACTGATGGACTTCACGACCGATCGGCTTCACAACCACGGCGGCAAGTACATCGGCAAAGATGATCCCCTCGGCATCTGCCGAAACCAGGGCATCTTCCCGGCGCCCGAGGAGTACGTGCGACCATGGCAGAACCCGCGACGGACCACTGGTGGTGCGCGCGGCAGTTCCAAGCAGTATCCCTTCCCGGTGGCGATCAACACCGCCGTGACGGGTGCGTACTGCCAGACCCTTGTTACCTGCGTCGGGTATTCGCTCAATGAATTCGGTAAGCTCTCTGAGCGCGCCGACTTCTTCGCAAACCCGGTGTGGGACTACACACGCAACAAGGTGCTCTCCCTCGGCGACCAGCTTCGCATGGAAGGCTTCGACGAAGGTGCCATTGCCTCACACGAAGAGCTTGCCTACACGGGCCTTTCCGAACTCGACAGCGCCCTGGAGGGCATGTTCGAGCAGACCGTCTAACAACTCGAGATCCCCCCAAGACTTCTTGAGAAAATCCATCCTGAGAGAAGAGCCTTGCCCGGCATCTATATGAGCGGCTTACAGGCACCGGGACAATGCACCCCGAAACGCCCTACGGCAAGCACGTTATATGCTCGTTCTTCTCTCTCAGCTTTTGAAAATGAATAATTCGTTTTTGAGAGCTGAGAATGTGCCATTCTTGCAGTATTTGTTTTACTTCGTATAAGCAATGTAGAATTATTTGCTTTACTCTGTATAATTACCTTCATATGTCCGCGGAAAGCAAAACTTCACCATTCAACCTTTTTCCTTTAGGAGAAGATGCGGTAAATGAGGGACGCAGGTGGCTTCAAAGTCGCTCAAGAACTCCTGGGGAACTTGCCACGGAAAAAGAAAAACTGCTCAATCGCAATGAAGATCTATATGTATACATCGATAGGCTTTGTGGACTCAGGAAAATGGTGCAATTCGAAAATAATGAGGAAAAGGTGAATGCCTACTGGAATGGTGCCCTATACATGCTTGCCGCGTTAGACAAACAATACCATGATCTTTTTAAAGATTTACCCACACCTTCTGAAGACGCCATGCGAACTCATTTCTTTAATTTGCTTGATGTTGAGAACAATCATGGAGCTATTGAAGAATTTGCTCCCTATATATTTGATGACCCCGATAGTGATTTTATTGCGGTAACAACAGAATTCCTTGATGGATATGGAAGTGTGAATTTTGAAACTATACTCCAATTATTCGCAGTTAACTCTCAGCAAGCAACTCATGAAATGTTTGACACAGATTCCCATTTGCATGAAATCCTTCTCAAATCCAACCTTCATCAAACCCATGCACCTGCTTATGGACTTGTCTATGGCGCTTTTGATATGCATGAGCTTTTCAGACTCCACGAGCAAGCAGAAGGAATGGGCGAAATGTGGGAAGTGCCAATAAAGTAAGTGCTAGGGTTGCTTTAGCCTATCTAATATTTTTTCGTCTTCACCCATAGAGGCACGGTGCTGTTCCTCGCGCCTGTTCATATCTGCCTCAAATTCTCTTATTTTCTCAACAAGTTCAGTATCCTCCGGGAACATATCGGCAATTGTAACCAGATCCCTTGGTTTGTATCTATCAGATTGGCCCACATACCAGAATAATTCTTTCTGAGGCAGAATTTGTCCCCTTGCAAATTGACGAGCAAGCTCTTTGTTGCCGCGAAGAAGTTCTAAAGCTGATAATGTATGTCGCAAACCAATTCCTGACTGTTGACCACCCACCTCAAGCAAATACTGCATCTCATCTTCAAAAAAAGTTTTTGAAATTGGGGGCTCAACCCCTGATTCAATATTTCCAAGCAATAAATCAAATATTTTTGCATATTCTTTTATAAGCTCTTGCTGATTTTCTTGACCATGCAGTGCATCAATCCCTTTATGAATTCTGTTTGCCATCATTCTTTTCCATTTTTCTTGAAGTAGATGGTCTTCAAAAGTTGCCATAACATGCTTACTTCTCACCCTCCCTTCATCGTCTGCATTTTCTGTATCAATTGTTACCATGAGTGTAAATAACCTTTCTGCTGCCTCAGGATCAATATCCTGAATTTTTCTCACAACAGTTGGAATCATTTCATAATAGTGTGACAACTTTTCCTGCAAAGTTAAGCTCTTGTAGCTTGTGTTTGTTGGCTCTGCATCAATTGCCTCTTCAACATTTTGAATGTATTCAGGAATTTTTCCTGCCATATAATGAGCCTCTTCTGCACCCACATACTCTATCCAACTCCGGAATCTTTCGACAGAATCATACATATGAGCATCTATTCCACTGAAAGGCTTGAAATCAGGATGTGTTGCTGGCGCCAAAAGTGAATCCATCGCTTTTATTTTTACCCAAGGTTGAACTTCGGAATCACGCATTACCTGTTCTATCATTAACTGTGAGTTGGGAGTATATTTATTGAGATATTCTTGCCAGGCATTATTTCTTTCTTGTTCTTGTGTTTCGTTTGGTGTTACGCTCTCTTGTGGAACTAAAGGCAAACCATCTACCCCTTCCGGAATATCTACCATAAGATAAATATACATTGCGCAGTCATTAATAATCAACACATGGCAATTTTTGTCTAGGAAATAGAATTCGAAAAAAATGAACTCAAACTATGCTTGAAACAAGGGGCTTTACTTTAATTTTTCTCTTTCTTTGTGGATTTGGATCTGATTAGCGGTATCGAAGATATTGCGAAGCAAAGCCAAGAAACATTCAAGCTTATTTTAACTTCTCCCGTTCCTTATGAGCTTGAATTTTCTTACAGAAGTTACAAAACTTCTTCAAATTAAGCTTCTCAGGTGTATTGAGCTTGTTGCGTTGTGTTATGTAGTTAACGTTCTTACAAACGGTGCATTGAAGCCCGAGCGTAAGACGTGTTCCTTTAGATTTTTTTGCCATGTGGTCAATTATATTGCATACGCTCAAATTTATCAATATATGTTTGCCTCAACACTTCCCCTTTCAAAACATAGCCGTTCTTGGTAAAATTTCAATTCAGTGATTAGCCTTAATGGCTCAGTGATCACTACACTGATCCATTAATTGAGCTAGTTTCATAGATTTGTTAGCCCTGATGGCTCAGTGGTAGAGCGCGTTCTTGGTAAGAACGAGGCCGTGGGTCCGATTCCCACTCGGGGCTCAAAAGATTATTTTCTTTTTTGCATACAACCCTTCAAGAGTAGGATCATCAGATTCAATTACAATAACCCACCTGTCTATTCCAAGATCTGTTATCAATCGTCGCAATTGTCCAGTCACATTTCTCTGAGAAATCCAAACGCTTCGCTGAAGGGTTACAAACCCCCAATCTCTCAATTTGCGCCTCAACATGTCACGCAATGTTCTTTTTGACTCGGGAATATCCCAAATAACAATTCTATATTTAGCATCTGACTCAGGCTCTTTCTTGTCTGCTAAAACGTCTTTACCAAGCATACTGAGCTTCAATAGTAACTCTCCATCAACCTTTCTCTCATACTCAACCATTCCTTTTAGCCTCAAGCGACGAACGGTTTCGGCGAGCGTTTTTTTGGACGGATGTGCCTCAATCCCCCGCAACGCCTTCATTTGCCCAGAATATGTAAAACCTTCAAGATCTAAAGACTCAGCAGCTTTCTCCAGAGAGAGTAGTACCAAATAACTAAGGCTACCTTTTCGAATATTCATAAAAAATTTTTCTTTCCCTTCCTTTCCATCTTACCACACTTCCTCCACGATCGGATGGAAAGTGTGGGAGGTCGATAGAGAGGGCTACAGCATTAATTTCAGAAACAGAACGCATAAACATGGGACACTGGACCCGGCAGATACAACAAAATGAAAATTTGGTGAAAATTTAAAAAGATTTGCAACACTCTGAGTAAATTTGAGAATAGGAAAAAGGGGCTTTTGATAAAAAGTGCGCACTACCCTTCAAAAATTGGCAAAATTTGGAAAAACCGTGAAAAGTTGGGGGAGTTCGGCTCCCCCAGTCCGCCACGCTGAGCGTGGATGTTGCAGTTTTCACGGCTTCCTACGCACACCGATGTGCTCATAATGCTTCACCACCCAGGGTGAAGTTGTCATAGAACGCTTGCCCACCAAGAGGTTTCTACGATGGTCCACGGTAATGACGTTCCATGATTAGATCGATTCAGGCTGCGCCGATGCACCAGAATGGATGCACCCCGCTCATCTATCGGCCGCTCTGTACCCATCGCCTAGCCGCCCTCTCCTCGAGGATAGCCAGGAAGGTGAGGGTCTCATCGATGTCGACGGTTAACCGTGAAATCTGATATGAGGGTTCACGTGCCAACATGAAAAGGTTGTACCACATGCCTTCGAGCTTCTTAAGCTCCTGTGCAGTTATCACAGTAGAAGGCGCTGTAGACAAAACCACGCATGCACGCAGGTACGATGCGCCGGCGAGCCTTTCGCACATGTGACACATCTTCTGCGCGTAGCTGATTGTCACCTTCTCAAGGTGGTCGCGAAGAGCCTCAAGACCCGGGACGATGCCCATCTTGAGGATACCTTCAGAGGTGAACTCGGGTTGGATAGTCAAATTCAGTACTCTCTTTCCGGGCTTGTACCCCTTATGGTGGCCGCTCGACACGGCCTTGGTCGGTTAACGTTAGGTCGTCGGACACAATAGGAAGAAGCTACACAGAGCGAGAAGGACTATGCCACAAGGGCCAGCCATCCACAATGTTTCGCTGTGACGCTTGGCAATACCAAGCATGATACATCCGGGACTAACGAGGATACCGATAAGCAGCACCTGCTGAATCGATACAATCATCTACTCTCCCCATTTGAACCCGCCATTCCACCTTTTTAAAAAACAGAATGGCAGATTCAAATTGCTGCAACATATTTTTAAAGTGCATTCTTTCCCATTTCATGCAAAAAAGAAATGGAAGAAATTTAGTGGATTATACTATTTTTGAAGGAAAAAGAAAAAATTAAATTCTGTGGAAATCCTGTTCTCTAGAAGTATTTGTGCCGAGAATAGGATTCGAACCTATGTAGCCCAAACGGGCGACAGATTTACAGTCTGTTACGATTGACCGCTCCGT
>JAYRRJ010000052.1:0-5308 GCA_041910135.1 Candidatus Levyibacteriota bacterium | reverse complement strand
TTTTGAGGGTTCTAAGCTGAAGATTGGATTTTTGAGGCTCAGTCTGGCTTGTGTCTATCTGGTATGTGTTTTTGTCGTTGAGCCCTGAGAGAGTTGACTTTGGGGTAATTCCTCGGGACATAAGTATTCCCATGCCAAGCGCAATTCCGATAAAAGCGACCGTAAAAACAGTTCCGGGGCCTGTGAGATTGATGCCAAAACCCAGTCCCCCCGCGCTTCGTTTTTTTTCCTTTGCCATACGTCCATTTTAAGCAGAGCTTGAAAAATTTTTCAACTTTTTTAGATGGACAATTTGACCCAAGTCAAATAAAGGGTTTAGATGTTAGCGTTTAGGGTTTAGTTAAAATACAATACTATTATGGCTATTGTAAATTCTTACAAAGACTTAATTGTTTGGCAGAAAAGCATGGTGTTGGCAAAATTAATATATGCACAAACAAAAAGTTTTCCTAAAGACGAACTATATGGATTGACCTCCCAAATTCGTAGAAGTTCAGTTTCAATTCCATCAAATATTGCAGAAGGGTATGCTCGCAAGTCTCGAAAAGAGTATCTGCAGTTTTATTCTATAGCGTATGGTTCAGCACTAGAACTTGAAACGCAAATATTACTTGCATATGATTTCGATTATCTTGAAAAAGAAAGTTTTGAAGAAATGCAAAAATTGCTAAATGAAGTGTCCAAAATGCTTCACGCACTCATTATTAAACTAAACGCTAAACCCTCTTGAACTAAATGCTTAATTCAGTTATAATTACCCTCATTACATCATGTTCTTGATTACATCCTGGCTGAAAACGCCGCAAGAACAGAGGGAAAAAGGATTATAAAACGCTTGCGTTTGATTCCTTATTAATATATGCGACAAATCACTTTAGAAGAATTATTGGAGGCAGGATGCCATTTTGGCCATCAGGTCAATAGACGCAATCCGAAAGCCAACCGCTACATTTTTGAAGCAAGGCAAGGGGTCAACATCATCAATCTTGAGGCAACTCAAGAGGGACTTATTGCTGCAGCAGAATATGTAAAAGAACTCGCCTCAAAAGGAGGAAGTTTTGTTGTTGTGGGGACAAAGAGACAGGCACAGCAAGTTGTTAAAGAGGAAGTAGAGAGAGCAAGAGAAATTACTCCTTCAACCATTCACTACATCACTTCTCGTTGGATTGGGGGAATATTCACAAATTTTGAAGAGGTCAAGAAGAATTTCAAAAAGCTTGTAGACCTTGAAAAAATTGTCACTTCAGAGGACCGTGGAGGATACACCAAAAGAGAAGTTGGGCTTTTTGAGAAAGAGCTCATCAAATTGAAAGATATTTATGGTGGGCTTTTTACCATAAAAGAAGCGCCCGATGCTGTATTTATTATCGACACTCATGCCGAAAATACTGCAGTGAGAGAAGCTGCCCGAGTTGGACTTACGACCATTGGAATTACCGACACCAATGCCGATCCTGCAGAAGTGACCTACTCAATTCCCGCAAATGATGATGCCGTTGGTTCTATAAAGCTCATCACTACCTATCTTATAGATGCATGGATTGAAGGCTCGAAAGAAAAAGTAAAAGCTGACAACAAAGCAGCGGAAGCTGCAGCAAAGGAAGCCGCTAAGAAATCAAAGCCGGCAGATAAAACAAGCGTATAGTTGATAGCGTTTAGGGTTTAGTTGAAAATGAAAATAACAGCAGAACAAATTAAAAAACTAAGAGAGCTTACCCAGGCGGGGTTTTCTGATGTCAAGATGGCTCTTGAAGAGGCAAACGGTGACATGAAAAAGGCTGAGGACATACTTAAGAAAAAAGGGTTTGAGAAGGCTGCAAAGAAGTCAGATAGAGAGACCGGCCAGGGACTCGTTGAGTCATATGTCCATCAGACCGGAAAGGTAGGAGTTCTTATATCTCTTCTTTGTGAGACTGATTTTGTTGCGAGAACCGATGAATTCAAAACCCTCGCTCACGAGATAGCGATGCAGGTTGCAGCGATGAATCCGAAAGACATGGATGCGCTTTTGAAGCAGGAATACATCCGTGACGGATCAAAAACCATCGACGACCTCATCAAAGAGACTATCGCAAAGCTTGGTGAGAACATCAAACTTTCAGACTTCAAACGCTCCGAAATTTGAGCTACTTCGGGTCCTGTCAAAACTTTTATACCCATTTTCGCTCCATTCTTCCGCTTCGGTAAATTCCTTCGGGTCCTGTCTTCGCTCCTCCCTCACCCAACAATCCTCGTTTCGCAAGCTCCACTGCGGGTGCTCGGTGAGGGCCTCCCTCCGCTCGCCACCCGAAAAATTGGAAGAGTACGCTTTTGAATAATTTCTCGTCGTTTCGCTGATTTTTTCTTATGCTTAATACTTTATACTTAATACTTTATACTTTATAATAATCTAATGTTACTTACCGTTATAGCTTTCATTCTTATTCTTTCCGTTCTTGTTCTTATCCATGAACTGGGGCATTTTTTGGTTGCAAAAAAATTGGGAATAAAAGTTGAGGAATTCGGAGTAGGATTTCCTCCAAGAGCATGGGGAAAGAAAATAGGGGAGACTACCTATTCAATAAATTGGCTGCCTGTTGGCGGATTTGTAAAATTGTTTGGTGAAGATGATGCCGGCGGAGGAAAGGTCGGAAAATCTGTTACTATTTCCTCCGATGATGAAAAGCGTGCATATTATGCACGGCCACTTTGGCAGAGAATGAGTGTTGTTACGGCCGGGGTTATCATGAATTTCGTTCTTGCAGTAGTTGTCATTTCCTTCCTTTTTGCAACCCAGGGTGTTCCTCTTCCTACAGAACACGTGAAAGTGACCGGAGTATCGCACCAATCGCCCGCGGAAATTGCGGGGCTAAGACCCGGCGATCAAGTCATTTCGATGAACGGGGTTGTACTCAAGGATTCCAATAAATTTATCAGCGAGACACAAAAACACAAGGGCAAAGAAGTAACACTGATTGTTACTCGTGACGGTCAGGAATTTGCTACTAAAATAACTCCCCGCGCAAATCCTCCGAAGGGGCAGGGGGCGATGGGTGTTGCCATTACAAATATTGAAGTCAAAAAATACTCTTGGTTTGAGGCGCCTTTTTACGGGACGATGGAAGCTGCGAAATTTTCACTTGTGATTTTGCAAGGACTGGTGAGCATGATAGGGGAGTTTGTTTTACATGGAGTAAAACCGCAAGGTGTTGCCGGGCCCATCGGGGTTGCACAGTTGACCGGGGAAGCGGTCAGGGCAGGTTGGTTTGCAGTATTGTGGTTCCTCTCCCTTTTATCCCTTAACTTGGCTGTCCTTAATATTCTGCCTATTCCGGCACTTGACGGAGGAAGGTTTTTCTTCATGATAATTGAAATGGTAACCGGTAAAAAAGTGAGTCCGAAGTACGAAGCAATCGCACATGGTGCCGGGCTGGTTGCTCTTCTTGCTCTTATGGCTCTTATCACCGTTTTTGATGTTGCCAGGCTCATTCAGGGGAAGAGCATCTTGCCTTAACAAGAGATTCTTTAATTGAAAAATTCCTCTTGGTCTGTTAATCTAAAGTACATTTATGGACAGCCAAATTACAAATTCCACAAAAACACGGATGGAGAAGGCCTTTTCGGTTTTGAAGGAAGATTTTGGGACGGTGAAGACCGGCAAAGCAAACCCGCAGCTCGTTGAGAACGTCGTAATAAATGCATACGGCGGAACGACAAGGTTGAAGGTCATGGAGCTTGCGACTATTCACGTTGTTGACCACGAAACATTGACAATTACACCCTTTGACCGAACAGTTCTGGGGGATTTGGAGCGGGGCATTTCGGATAGTCAAATGGGGCTTGGTCTTGCTACAGACGGCAATCTTATCAGAGTGACTATCCCTCCATTGTCTCAAGAGCGGCGCGAGGAATTTGTAAAGCTTATTCATAAGAAGGCTGAAAATGGGAAAATTATGATACGGCAAGCAAGGCAAGAGTCAAACGATGAGATAGCAAAATTGAAAAAAGACGGTGAAATAACCGAGGACGATGAAAAAAGACTTGAGAAAGAAGTGCAGAAATTGACCGACGAGTATGTTGAAAAAATCGACGAAGCACGAGATATGAAAGAGAAAGAATTGATGACAGTATAGAAAGGTTGTAGTGGGTAGTGAGTAGGTGGTAGAGAAAGAAAAAGTTCTAAAAACCTACAACCTACAACCTACAACCTAAAACCTACCCCCTAATCCATGAAAATTCCAAAAGCTTTAGAGAGAGTTATTGAAAATTTTGAACGGCTCCCGGGCATCGGTCCAAAAAGTGCCCAGAGGTTGGGGTTTTATCTTTTGCATGTTCCCCAAAGTGATTTAGATGCATTTTCTGAAAACCTGACCCTTCTTAAAAAGAACACGAAGATGTGTTCTGTGTGTTTTAATATCGGAACTACCGAAATTTGTGACGTCTGTTCTGACCCTGAGCGCGACAAAACTATTATTTGTATTGTTGAGGATGCATTGGACGTTTTGGCATTTGAAAAGTCGGATAAATTCAACGGGGTATACCATGTATTGCATGGTGTTATTGACCCTCTCAATTCAATAGGCCCTGACGACATTTATATTCCACAGTTAATGAAACGTCTGGCTACGGACAGGGACGTGAGCGAGCTTATCATCGCCACAAATCCTACAATGGAGGGCGAGGCAACTGCAATGTACATCGTAAAACAAATAAAACAGCACCATCCCGAGCTTACTATTTCACGAATTGGCCGCGGATTGCCGGTCGGGGCAGATATAGAATATGCGGACGAAGTGACTTTATCCCGCGCTTTGGAAGGAAGAAACCAGTACTAATAACTTTGCTTATTGTTCTTTTCCGCCGAAAAAAGAACCAAAAGCTCTCGCCAAGAACTTGCCTTGAACGTTCGATTTCTCCGCAGTTCACTAAAAGCACCAGACTTAGCATTATATGCTGCGCCTTTCTACTTTTCGTGCGTTCACTTTGTCAAAATCTCCAGTCCAGACCAACAATCGGCGAACAGCAAGTTAATTAGCAAAATAAGTTAAAAGTTTGTTTATGAAGTTGCCGTAGCCGGAGAAGCTGCAAGTGGGTCGGTTTGAGTTGTGGTTTCGGTAGTCGGACTTACAGCAGCCGCAACTGGTTCTGCTGTTGTTGTTTCTGCTTGACCGAGCGATGATGCGCCAGAGGTATCTGCAACAGCAGCTGCCTGTTCAAGAACGTTTCCACCCATCGAAACTCCACTTTCCATAGCTGGTGCGGTTACGCCTGATGTGGGGAGTGCGCCACCAGACGTTTCAGCGGCTGCCACCTGATTTGCTTGTCCCAA
>JAYRRJ010000051.1:0-3154 GCA_041910135.1 Candidatus Levyibacteriota bacterium | reverse complement strand
AGTACAAGGGGTACCCCGGCGGGGCTGGGGTCTCTTGCAAAAGATTGTACTGTGATAACGCCAATGTCAGAGAAGATGCGTCTGTATGCGACATATATCGTTCGGATAACGGAAACCTGGTGGCCATACCTACTGCTAAAAGGAGAAAAAAGACGAAATTTTTATTTTTCATGAGAAAAGAAGTTTTTGGGTATAGAATTGTAATTCACCTTACCTATATAATGCACTCATTATAGCATTTCTTTTTTTTTGCATTATGAAATATTTTTCAAAAATTTCTTGCCCGCTTTGTAATTCAAATGATTACGAAATTATGTTTAAATCAACTTTGCAAAAAATGGATTATTCGGACAAGGTTTTGCAATTGCATTTAAAAAACAGTCTTGATGATTTTACAAAACACGGAAGAATAGTCAGATGCAAAATGTGCATGTTGGTTTATGTCAATCCTCAAGAGAATCAAAAACAAATTCTTAAAGCATACGGTAATGTTGTTGACGAGGAATACCTAAAGACTGAGAGATTCAGAAAATTACTCTTCAAAAAGCACCTCAATCAACTTCTAAAATACAGGCAAAGCGGAAGGCTGCTTGATATCGGTTGTTTTTGTGGCTTTTTTCTGGAACTTGCTCAAAAAAAGCGATTTAAGACGTATGGAATTGAACCTTCATTATGGGCTTCCAATGAGGCCAAACGAAGGGGAGTAAGAATTATCGGAAAATCCTTGAATGAAATTAAAAAGCAGAAATTTGATGTCATTACGCTTTTTGATGTAATAGAGCATTTAGGGAACCCGAAAAAGGAACTTAGCAAAATACATAAAGCTTTAGTTAGGGACGGCATTATGGTCATCGGAACTCCCAACGTCGAAAGTTTAACCGTAAAACTGCTTGGTTCTCACCACCCGTTCTTTATCCGCATGCATGTTGTGTTATTTGGAGAAAGGACAATTGCAAGGATACTGGAGAACACAGGTTTTACTATTAAACAAATAACATATTATGGGAGGACATATCCGCTCGTTTATTATATGGAAAAGCTAAGTCCTCTATTACCATTTTCAAATTATTTAATAAAACTTATAAGTATTTTCCCGGCACTTGCCCAACTACCGATTACAATAAATTTTAAAGATGAATTATTGGTTATTGCGCAGAGAAATTAAATCATTTCACCCAAACCCTCTTCCATTTTTTTTACCGCTTCCCATCCTAGTAATTTATGCGTCTTTGAAAGGCTCGCGTAATTTCTTGACACGTCCTTTTTGAAAGAAGGTATGTACTTAAAGTTAAGTGGCTCCTTTTTTTGAAAAATCTTCCAGAGAATTTCTACAATTTGTTCAAGAGTATATTCTTTTTTATCCGCAATATTAAAAATGTCATTAACAGCATTTTTACATTCCAGGGTTGCTACAATTCCTTTTGCTACATCGTCAACGTGACTAAAATTTCTTGCTATTCCTTGTTTGCCAATAATTTCCACCATCCCATTCGAATTCGATACCTTTTTTATTAAGTCGGGTATGACATGGCCATTAGGGTCTTGGTTGCCTTCTATGTTTTTTCCATATACATTGAATATTCTGCACACGGAAAAATTTAGGCCATACTCTTGTTGATACGCCTTACATAAGTTCTCACCAAGTAGTTTTTCAAATCCATACGACAGGGATGGCATTGGGATGTCATCAACATATTCTTCTTTCAACGGGAACTTTTGACATTTTTCATAGACAAGCGATGAGGAGATGTAAATGAATTTTTTCAATTTCGCCTTCTGTGAAAGACTTATGGTATTAATATCAATTAACGAATTGTTGGTAAGAATTTTTGCGGGGTATTGATTTGCAAATGCAACACCGCCCACTTCTGCAGCCAAATGAATGCATAATTCACCTTTCTTGAAAATTTCCAATAAACCCGAAGGGTTGAGCAAATCATGTTTTACAAACCGAACTCCTGCAAGTGAATGCGAAGGATTTTTTTTATCAATAATAATAACATTGTATTTTTTTGATAAATGAGAGACTACTTGTAATCCTAGATATCCCGACCCACCGGTAACAATTATTGTTTTTTTATTCATTTACTATTCAAATGCTGTGGTATATTATATTCAAATCGACTTTATGAAAAAAGAGGCAATAAAAGTTTCCATTATTCTACCTACTTATAACGAAGAAAAAAGCATCGTACGAATGATCCGGGATATTAAAAAACTGGAGAAAAAATTTTCTTTGGAAATTATTGTGGCAGACGGCGGATCCAGTGACAGAACAGTAAGCTACGCGGAAAAAGAAAAGGTACGAGTAATCAAATTTCCAAAAAAAAGAGGTAAGGGAATCGATTTCTGGCAGGCTGGCCTTAAGGCAATAGGTGACTACATAGTCCAAATAGATGCGGACTATCAATTTCAACCGAAAGAAATACCATTGTTAATCAATGAATTAGATAGAGGGGCAGACATTGCCATTGGCAAACGCATCGATCATGGTGATGCACCATTTGTAAGAACTCTGGGAAATTTTTTGTTGACATTTGCAACGTCAATTGTTGTTGGAAGGAGAATTTCCGATTCACTTGCCGGCTTTAAGGCGATACGAAAGAATAAATTCAGAAAATTAAATCTGACAGAAAGACATTTTGGATACGAAGCAGAAACTGTCGTTAAGAGTATAAGGATGCACTACAGACTGGTTGAGGTTCCGGTCAGCTATACAAGGAGAAACACCGGGATTTCCCAGGTTTCTCCCCTTAAGGACGGTTTTCTTATATTAAAGTCTATTATTAAAGCAAGAC
This sequence comes from Candidatus Levyibacteriota bacterium, assembly GCA_041910135.1. Lineage (GTDB taxonomy): Bacteria > Patescibacteriota > Microgenomatia > Levybacterales > GWA1-39-11 > JAUSNA01. Next base: position 356 of record JAYRRJ010000051.1, on the reverse strand, counting down.
TCTCTCCCCTAAAGTAATTTCTTGTTTTTTCTATACCAGCTAATTGTTTCTTTTAGTCCTTTTTGAAACGAGCTCGTTGCTTTAAAACCGAATTCTTTTCTTGCTCTTGAAGTATCAAGCATTCTCCTCGGCTGCCCATCTGGCTTTGTTGTGTCAAAAATAAGCTTCCCTTTATACCCACACAATCTCTTTATTTTTAAGGCCAGTTCTGCAATTGAAATCTCAAAACCAGCTCCTAAATTTACCGGCTCTACATCATTATAACGAGAAGTTGCAAGTAAAATCCCCAGCGCACAATCCTCAACATACAAAAATTCACGGGTCGCCTTTCCCGTTCCCCACACAATAACTTCTTT